>NZ_LIYL01000025.1:20537-90757 GCF_001278875.1 Lysinibacillus sp. FJAT-14222
AAAACATTGTACGCTACGCTTTCGCACAGATAAAAGATTGTTGCTGACGCTACGCTTTCGCACAGATAAAACATTGTTGCTGACGCTACGCTTTCGCACAGATAAAACATTGTTGCTGTCGCTTCCCTTTCGCGCAGAGCAAAGCTTCCTGGGGGCGTCCGATGAGCCAAGTAATAGATAAAAAGGCTATCCACTAGTTCGTATTGGAACTTATGGATAGCCTTTTTGTTACGTCTATTTAGCTTGGATTACCAAAGATTCCAGGTAACATATTTGGCATTCCTGGTAGGTTTAAGCCTGGGAAACTAGGATATTGCCCGCCTGGATATGGCATAGGTTGTTGCGGATATGGCTGCATAGGACGCGTTGGATAAGGTTGTTGCGGATAAGGTTGCATAGGACGTGATGGGAATGGTTGTTGCGGATATGGCTGCATAGGACGCGTTGGATAAGGTTGTTGTGGATATGGCTGCATAGGACGTGATGGGTAAGGTTGTTGTGGATATGGCTGCATAGGACGTGATGGGTAAGGTTGTTGTGGATATGGCTGCATAGGACGCGTTGGATAAGGTTGTTGTGGATATGGCTGCATAGGACGCGTTGGGAATGGTTGTTGCGGATATGGCTGCATAGGGCGTGTTGGATACGGGCTACTAGAAGGCATGGTAGGGTGAAACGGAATGTTAACATCTACATCTTCGGGATTTAATCTAGGATTGAACAATGAAACACACCTTTCTTCTTTTTTCTTTTCTAACATATGCCCACTATTATGTTTGTCATAGGCATTAAACTAGCAGAATGATTGATAAGGGTATAATTCATTAAAATAGAAAATGTTATAAAATATATCAAATTTAATTATAATAGAAGTAAATAGCATTAAAGGATGTTTAAATAAATGGCCATTATAAAAATCAAGAAAATAAAAGTACAAAATTTACGAAATGTTCGTCATGGTGAAATTGTGTTAGCGGTGAATTTCGAGACGTTTTTTAAGGCAAATGTTGTTGGTTTATACGGACAAAACGGTTCAGGGAAAACAACTATAGTTGATGCATTTGGCTTATTAAAAGCACTTATCTCCGGCTGGGTCGCTGAAGTTAAATTACCATCTCAAGAAAAGCGATTAATTATGGCAGGGGAGGATACGGCAAGTATTGAGTTCGAGTTTCTAGTAGAAAATCCACTAGGCACATTTTTTCTCAATTATTATGCAGAGTTACAAGAGGATGAAAACAGACTGTACACAACGGTTGAACGTATAGCTTACAGAGAAAACGAGAAAGGGAAGCGTTCGAAGATTCTAGTTTATGTTACAGAGGAAGATATACAGATCCGCAAAGCAAAAATTTCTGAGATGAATGAAAAAACACGTATCCAATTACTAGTCATTCATCAATTAGCAAAAAAACAATATACGTCTTTTGTCTTTCATAAAGATTTAAAGCCATTATTACAGGACAGATTATCAGAGCTAGAAATGCAATTGCTTCATAATTTAGCAATAGATTTTAATCGCGATTTACATGTCGTTAATAATCAAAATATCGCACCATTATTTGAGGAGCGTATCATGCCGTTTAGTATCCATCTAGAAAAAACTCGAGGTTCTATTCCCTATGATTTGAAGGGTCCCGCGTTATTGCCAGAGAATGCGTTTTACGTGTTATGTGAAGTAATTGAGCAAAGTAATCGTGTATTATCAGCAATTATTCCAGGTCTGATTATAAAGATTAATGTGATTACAAAACAAACTATGGATAATGGGGAAAAAGGAATCCGTTTTGAATTTTTATCTCAGCGAGGGGAGCGCGAATTACCACTTCGGACAGAGTCAGAGGGGATATTGAAAATTATTTCTATGCTCAGTGTGCTCATTGCAGTTTATAATAACCCAAATGCTTGCGTAGTAATTGATGAATTAGATTCTGGTGTTTTTGAATACTTACTAGGCGAGTTGTTAACAGTAATTGATGAGGATGGAAAAGGACAGCTTATTTTCACGTCTCATAATTTACGTGTGTTAGAGGTGCTTGCTATTAAAAACTTATGGTTTACGACAACGAATGAGAATCATCGTTATATGCAGCTAAAGGGTATAAAAGAGATAAATAATGCTCGAGATGTTTATTTACGTGCAATTCAGTTGGGCGGACAGGATGAAGAAGTTTATAAGGAAACGAAGATATTTAAAATTAAGCGTGCCTTTAGAAAAGCGGGTGTCCAGCGTGACTAAAAAGGTTCTATTAATAATTGTAGAGGGGCAGACAGAGCAAATTATTTTAGAAGATTATCTAGATGAACATTTTGCAAGTTCCACGATTCGTTTCGATGTACAGCGGGAGGATATTTTAACGAAGTGGGATGCTAAAAAACGAATACCTAATATTAAAAATAGTGTTGCACGAGTGATTCAGAACTATTTGGAGAAATATAAATTTTTAGCGAAGGATTTAACCGCTGTCGTTCATATTACTGATGCAGACGGTTGTTTTATCGCCCCCGAATTTGTCAAGGTGAAGGAAGATATTGAACAAAATTTATATTATACAAAAGAGGCAATATTGGTGAAATCTGAGAAGCGTAAGGAGCAAATCGAGCAACGCAATGAAATGAAGGCAAATAACGCTAAAATCTTAGTGGCGAATGATCATTTTAGCATTCAACGATTAAAAATACCGTATCAGCTATTTTATTTTTCTACAAATTTGGAGCATGTACTATGGAATGAACGCAATGAAGTAGCAACGGAAAAGGTCCAAAAAGCTGATGAATTTATGGAAGGTTTATCGAGCTCTATAGAAGAACATTTAAAAGAATTTCTTCCTGTTAATTCAGAGCTTCCATATAAAGAAAAAATGAAAATGAGCTGGTCATTTTTAATGGAGGACTGTAATTCGTTACAGCGCGGAACGAATGTACCGTTATTATTTGAAATGATTAAATCGGATGTACAATAAAATGCCCTCCGATGCTCAGTGGAGGGCATTGATGTTGACTATCATTTCGATGAAATTAAGGTGTCATAGTATAGCTCTTCGGCAAAACGAGTGGTTGATTTCCGTTCCGACTGGGCGCTTTCCTGGGGGGCGTCCGATGAGCCGCTTCACTCGCGTTGCTCGTTCCAGGGTCTCATCTGTGACGCTGATCCCCAAGGAGTCGCCCAGTCTCCACTCCAATCAACCACTTCACTTAGCATGTCACTCTAATTCATAGGGAACCTCAGTAACAATTTTGTGCGAAAGCGTAGTGCTAGCAACAAAAAATGTACGAGTAGCCTGGGACGGAGTCACCTTTATTTAAAGAGCCACAACATGCACAAAAAACTCTCTAACCATTTTGTTTCTTAACACTATAAATGCCCTCCAATATTAAAACGAAGGGCATTGGAAATTTAACAACTGAGTAGGATCACTAGCGGCCGTTTCCTGCTTTTATGCACAAATGTCTTTAATGCGTTTGTTCATAGTTGCGAATATGTCCTAAAATAGCTGGATCTTTAATTTTTGTATCTTCACTTAACAGTAAAAGCTTTGACATGATTTCAGCTGTGCGTGGGTCGTCATCCACCATAGGTAAGAAAATACGTCCTCGGTGCTGAGATGGTACGGCGATGATTGGAATCATTGAGCCACCCACTTGATGGACAACACCACTGCCTAAGTGTAGTGAATAGCTAGCAAGCTTGCCTTCAATGAGTGCATGTTGTTTTTTCACTTCAACATTTGTTAGCTTTAATAACTTCGTTAATTCCTCTAAAATGACACTACGCATATCAATTGTAGAATGGCTTGCCTCAGGATCGACACCACCAACATGGGCAACACTCACAACGAGGTCAATATCTCGCATCACTTCAGAAAATATCGTTGCAGGAATGTTATCTAATACTAAGTCTTTACCTGTTAGACGATTGTAGAAATAGACGCCCTCAATAGCTGGAGCTTCGATATCTGCTGGCGTAAACCAATCTGCTTGCGCATACAAGGAGGCAACGATGTTTTCCTTATAATACACTTTTCGTGGTCCTTCATCATGACTAATTTGCCATCCTCGTGTTTTTAGGAGGGCAACCGTTTGGGATGGATTTACTTGGTGTCCCGCATAGCGCAATGATCTTTTTTGTCCTTTTTCATCTGCATTCTTCACATACAGCTCGCGGAATATTTGCTTAAATGGCTGTTTTATTTTGTGTTCAAACATATATGCTTGCCATTGTCGCCATTGTCCACTTTCAAGCAGGTGATACGGATGAGCAATTGTTAATGTTGCTGTCGGAGCAAGCGATACTATCTCATCTGATAGTAGCTTTAGACCATCCTTAGTTAGCAATCCGAAATGCTCTTCGCTTTTAAAGACGAGTTTTTGGAGAAGCGGAGCTAAAATCGGGTGCTCTAATAAATTGATTAGCTCTTCGGCAGAGAATCTAGTTTCAAGCTCCATCGCCTGTTCAAGTGCTGGACGTGCCCGTTTATATTGCTCCTGCAATTCTTTTCTTGCCTCTTGTAATGCTAAAACTTGCTCCTGTTTTTTCAGTGCGGCAGGAATATTTTTTAGTCGTTTCCCATCTTTTTCAACGATAATCGTAACATTTGCATCTTCTTCAATTTGTAGATGTGCAGTGATATGTTCGATTTGTTGTGCGTCGAATAAGTGCTTTATGTCTGTAAAGGCTGACAGCTCCATGCGCCATGTGAAGCGCGTTGTTTCACCATCTCCTGCATTTCTCGCTAAATTTTCAAGCGCAATGCTGGCTGCACGTGCTTCACTTGCACGACGCTGTGCTCCAAATTGTTTGCTTTCCTTTAAAAACTGTTGGATGAATTGATAGCGCGTTAGTGCATCCTTTTGATCCGATTGTTTCAGTGGAATAAGTCCGAGTGCGCGTAGTTTATCTTTATTGCGTTTATCACGAATTTCTTCCATTAACGGTTTTGGGCTAAGCTTGCCTATTGCTGTATCTGCATAAAGCTGTGCTCGACGGTGGTTAGCTCCCTCCGATGCATATTTGGCTGCATCATATACGAGCTTGAATTTTTTTGCACCTAGTGTTTGGTACGCGCTTTGGAACCAAGCTAAATCAAATGCACCATCACGGAAATCGTCAGCAGTAATGCCTGAGAAAAGGGCTATTTGATCTTTAGCAAAGTCCGATAAATAGTCGGTTGTATGGGCGATAAAGTACCATGCTGATTCTTTTAATCCTTCCCAGCCAATCACCTCGCTAACAAGGTCTACCCAATGCTGGTTATACATCATTGCTTCAATTAAGCGTTCTTTTGAAATATCTGTTTTTTCCCACGCATCTTTCAATTGCTGCGCAGTTTCATCCTTTTTAGGATAACAGCTTGCGAGTAGGCGAGAAAAAACATCCTTTTTCGTTTCTGCTTGCCAAATATAGCCACGAGCAAGCTTTTCACCATCGAGTGCTTGTAAAATCTTTAAGAAGTAATCAATACCCTCTACATAGGAAATACTACTAGCGAGCTTCGTTACTGCTGTAGGAATATCGCCACGCATAAGCTCTATTTCTAAAATTCGATCAATGGCCTGTTCACGAACAGCAAGGAAATTCGATAAATCCTCAAATGACTGTTGATAACGCTCCGTTAATTTGTTTGGTTCAACAAGTATCTCAGAAGCTAATGTATTCGTGAAGATGGTTTCAAATAAATGATCCTTTGTGAATAAGCCTGCATTAAAAGCATCTAAATATTGGAATAAGTTTAAATTGTATATATTTGGGCTATATTGCTCTTCCTGCATCCTCTTTGTTAACTCTTCATTGACGGCAAGCATTTTGACATATTCGCCGTAAGTTGTATAGTCAGAGAAACATCGATCAACAAAAGCATTGATAACATCTAAATCTACTATAGTTGAAGTAGAGCGATAATAATAATAGTCCATATCTCGTACCTCAAGCTTCCACTGTTCGGCAGATATTTGCGTTAAAAGCTGAAGCATAATACCAATTGCTTGTTCAAAAGCGTTAAACTCTGGAGCATGTTGTTCTAGTAATGCGACAGCCTCTTTATGAAGCTCCTTCTCTCCAGTAATTTTATCTAAATCTTGTGAAAGTACAGTGAAAATTCGTTCCAGTGTTCGCTGATACTTTAATGTTTGGAACTTAGCAATGAGATCTTTTATATCTGCATAATTAAAGAATGGAGCGATTAAGGTTTGTGCTGCTTCGCTAAGCTCATGTGCCGCAGGATATTCAGATAGATTGTTGTAAAAGTTAAAATAAGCTAGATCCTCTGCACTGAATCTTGACGTCTTGATCCACTGGAGAATTTCATCTGGTATTGGATATACATCAAGACTTGCGTTTCGATTATTTTCTGTTTTCGTAGCAACGATGTTAAATGTTTGTCCTAAAGTTGTTGTGATCGGTGTATCATTCCATTGATATGTTTCGTACTCATAGTGAGCATTAGCATCAAGAATTTGAATCAGTTGCTCAAGCTTTAACAAAAGCTTATCTATATCATAATCAAAGAATTTTTCAAGCGGCATTGTTGCCTGTAAATATAAAGGAACAAGCTGCTGCCATGCATCTTCACCATTCATATTAATATCTATATTTGAGATGTTATTGTATTGAATAGGAGGGTGAGGCGTATATAAACCAAAGCCATTTTCCTCGTTATATTCTGGTACATCACTAGTCAACAATTGATTTAACAGCACTTGCTCAGTCTTCGTTATTTTCGGAAGCAGGTCGCATAATGCTGTTATTTGCTCGTTAGTTAGGTGATATTCTTTAGAGGCCTCCAACAACAACTCAAGCCCACCAAGTCGCTTTAACTGTTTCTTGTCCTTTATGAGTCGCTCGGCACTTTGCAATGTTTTCTTCTGCGACTGCAGCTTTAAGAGTGAAATGGCTTCTTTACGAAGTGAGCCTGATTTATTCGCTAAAAGGTCCTCAATTTTTAAAATTTCATTATCTGTAGGTGTTAGTGATTGTATCTTTTTCAATGCAAGAGAACGATTAATGGAGCTTCGATCTCGTAAAGCGCTAAATAGAAATTCGCGCTTCCCTTGTGTAGTATTGTCGAGACAATAAATATTAAGAAGACCGATTCTACTTGTAGGAGAGTAAGAAGAATCTGCATTCGTAATAATACGTTGAAATAGCTCTTCATCTTGTAAATGGTGAGCCAAAATGATTTGTGTTGAAATTAAATCTTCTAATGATAAGTGTGCATATACGAATGATAAAGGCTTTCCTGTAATTGTTATACCATCTTTCGTAAGTTCGCTCTTTACCCATTCAAGCTGTTCAAATAGAGGGTATTCAATGCCTTGTAATTGGGTATTTTCCTGCATGAACTTTTGTAAATCCTTAACCCAATCGTTATCCCTGGCATATTCACTATTAATATAGTTATTTGCATAGAGGAAATTTCCCCAAGCAAATGTAAATAGTTCTATATCCTTTGTTGTTAAAATGAGATCCTTGACAAACTGTGCAGTGAAGGAAGTTTTCCCTAGATTTTTCAAAAACGCGAGTGTGGTAAGTTGGATATGCTTTTCACGTTTTAACAACTCCGGCAAAATAGTACCAAGCTTCGTATAATCCTTTGTAGAAATTGTCCAAAGTGCCACGTAAATATCGATTGTTCGCTCACTTCTTAGTAACTCAAGAGCGAAATGATCGTCTTCAATTGCTTGAATCGCTAACGACAATACTTCCTCTGTTACTTTTTGATTTTCAAAGCTATTATAGCCAAGCCCCATCCATGTATCGACTGCTCGAATAACTGAGGAGAAGCGAGTTAACTGATGCTCCTGAATAAGCTTCATAATGGTAAGCTGTGCATCTAATGTGCCGTGATCAATATTTTCTACAATGGCTTGGCGTAGTCCCTCTTGATGTGCAGCAGCAACTAATAGTTTACCAAGTGCTTCATGTAGACGAGCATTTGTTGATTTGAAAATACCTCTTATTAGTGGATAGCCAAAAAAGCTACCTTGATGCTCGTCAAATAATATATTTTCAACGGCTTCTTCAATAACAGGACTTTGTAATGACAGTTCGTCAGCAAGCATTTGTTCAAAAACATTAAAAGGCATTACCTTCGTATTCTCATTTTTAATGACAAAGGAGTTGTAGTTAGGGTATGTACCATTCTCATATTGACTGTGATTCATCAATAATTCCTGCAGATTCATTTCTTCAAATGTCAGCATCTCTTCCATCAATTGTAAGCATTGAAAAAGGTGGTCCTGTACGGGCTGTGCAGAACGAAATGATCTACGCATAATGCCAGTCTGAAACATTGTTGTATCATAACGTAATGCTAGTTTTTTAATAGTTAGAGCACGCTCTTGTGAGGAGAATAGTGTCAGTACATCAAAAAGTGGCCCGGTCAATAGCTCCTCAAGCGTTGTGATCTTCAAATCAGCAATTTGTTGCTCAATACCATAATCTCGTGTATCCATATATTGAAGTAATGTTGTAGCTAGTGGTTGAATGGCTGTTGGTGCAGTATCTATTTTACTTTGAAAATGTTTTTTTTGATCGTTTGATAGTGTCATGGGAATCCGCTCCTTATCAAATGCGTCCTGCTAGCATTGTCAGTTTAATAAATGTAAAAACATCATCTTCTCGTATTGCTAAAGGTGCAATAAGTGAATTTAACTGCTCCTCGTTCTGTAGTACTAAAAAAAGCTCGTCTTCAAAGGCTTGAAGAACTGTAGATATTGCTTGGTCCACAGACTGCACGGAGGGGCTTTTTTTCTCACCAAAATGTACTTTACCGTGTTGCGCTGCATCCTCTAGCTGCTGATCAGTTATATACATATGAAGCGGAGTATCCATCGCCTTTTCGTTATAATTATGAACCTCTTGTGTTACTAGTTGCATAAGTAAATCTTTCAAAGTATGGACAGGCTCTTCAATCGCAAATGGAATTTTTTGAAGTTTACGCGATTTTTTGCCGATTATTTTTTGTTGGTAAAATAAACGCAATCTAACACCTCCTTACAGTAATTTCATTATACAAGAGAGGTAACAGTGAAAAGAATGAGGCATTTTGCGCTAGTTGTGTAAAAAAAATTGGGAAAAGTGTAACAAATAATTTGATGCGACGACTTATTTGTGAGTGTAGAAGGTGGGGTGAAGTTTTGCATAATGGTAAATTGAAAATAGAACATTTGTACGATTGTTATCACCGTGATGTGTATCATTTTGCGCTTTATTATACAAATAGCAAACAAGAGGCAGAAGATATTACGCAAGAAACGTTTTTTAAAGCGATGAAGCAGTTAGACAATTTACAGGATAAAGATAAAGTAAAAACTTGGATTTTATCAATTGCACGAAATACAGCAGTGGATATACATAGAAGGCAGAAAATAAAGCGTCTATTAACAGAAAAGCTTAGCAGGCAGCCTGTAGTGAAAGAAGTTCCCAAGCCACTAGACATTGTCGAACAACATGAACAATGGCAAATAGTACAGCAGGCATTAACGACATTAAAACCACATGATCGGACAATTATTATTTGCCGAATGTTAAAAGACTACACGATTCAAGAAACAGCTGCGATTTTAGGTATCTCAGAAGTTAAGGTACGTGTTGATTTTCACCGAGCAATGGCAAGACTTCGAAAAAAGGTAGGGAGGGATGAGTGATGGAAGAACGTGATTACGAGTTATTGGACGCATTAAAAAAACGCCCTGATATAGATCCAGATGTAGATTTCTCAAATCAATTACGTCAAAGGCTCCAAACGAGTCATCTAAAGAAAACAAAACGATTTTCTATTACAACCATACTAACCGTTCCAGTGACAATGGCTGTTCTTCTATTTGTATTTATGATTGGAACGGGGCAATCGTTCGAATTGAAAAATGCAGCACAATTAACCACCGAATTGGAAGAAGATCTTACCATTATGGTGTGCATTTTCCTTATGCTTGCGCTCTCATCATTTATTTTGTTCGTTTATTACAAGGGGCTTACGAAGGGAAGACTTGTCTACATGACATTTTCTTTGTCTTTCTTGGCATGGGTAGGGAACTTAGTATATGCAGAGCATCAAAATATTGATGAGCCTATTGTGCTACCAAGCTATAGCGAATCTTACGATTATACGAGCAAGCAAGAGAGTATAGATGAAATTCAACAGAAACAGGATGGCTACTTGATGAAAACAGATGAGGGAGGTATAAAATAATGAAAAATCCTTACGATTATTTATTTAGTGGCATGGGTTTTGTTTTTATAGATTTAAGTTCTTTTGGATTACCTGATATATTACCAGATTTCATTGGCTATCTATTCTTTGCATACGGTATTCATCTGTTGCCGTCTTTTCATAACTTAAAACGTTGGTCGAAAAACTTCGCCATTATTTTAATGGTAATGTCCTTTTTCGTGGAGCTAGATCAATGGCTAGGTTATCAGATACTAGGGGAAATTGGGATACAGTTTATGCAATTTTTATTCATCATCTTTATGTATTATGTTTTTCAGTTATTATTACACATTCATAATAATAAAGCTCTTGAAGTTAAAACATTTAAAACATACCAGAAATTCATGGCATTTATGCTTTGCGGCTTCGTGATACAGGCATTTTCAATAAACTTTGATGCGAGCATGCGGGAAAATGTTCATTTAATAGGTTCTTTATTACAGTTGTTTTCCTTTGTCTTATTTATAAACCTTTGTCGAACGTGTCATGAATATTTTAAGAAAATCAAAGAAAATAAGGTCCATTCGCTAGAATAAGCGATGGATCTTTTTTTGTTTCAGGAAAACTGTTCTTGCTGAGCAATGACATCTTTTCATTTCCTAATTCATAAGCTTTATAGGTGTGATTTTATCAAGCTAGAAGGAGGTACTGACATTCAAATACATGTTGTACGGGCAGGGGAGTCCATATATGGTATTGCGCAGGCTTACGGGACAACAGTTCAAAGTATTGTAGATGCCAATCAAATTCCTGAACCAAATCGATTAGTTGTAGGGCAAGCGCTTGTAATACCGATTGTTGGAAATTTCTATTATGTGCAGTCAGGAGATAGTCTATATTCAATCGGTCAACGCTTTGGCATAAATTATTTAACGCTTGCTCAAGTCAACAATATTAATCCGAGTCAGCCTTTATCGATTGGTATGCGGCTTTATATTCCACCTCAACCGAAAACAAGAGCTGAAACATTGGCATACTTAGAGCCGAGAGGGACATTCGTTAGTGAGGCATTACTGAGTCAAGCAAGAGAAGCGGGTCCATTTTTAACATATCTCGCTCTATTTAGCTATGAGGCAAGGCGAGATGGAACGCTTAAGGTACCACCGAGCCAAGGTGTGGCGCAAATTGCAAATGATACAGGTGCTTCTCTAGCAATGGTTGTCTCAAATTTGGAGAATTTTAGTTTTAGCGGTGATTTAGCGAGAGATATTTTTCAAAGTACAGCCGTACAGGATTTGCTCTTCAATAATATTCTTGAAGAGGCAAAGCGTTTAGGAACCGTTAAAGATATTCATTTTGATTTTGAAAATTTACCAGGCGATCAACGACAGGCGTATAACAATTTTTTAAGGAGAGCTGTAAGTCGATTCCATCCGCAGGGATATACCGTATCGACAGCGCTAGCTCCGAAAACAAGTGCTAGTGAGCGAGGTCCATGGACGGAGGGGCATGATTATAAAGCACATGGAGAAATAGTGGATTTTGTTATGTTAATGACTTATGAATGGGGGTATTCTGCAGGGCCGCCTATGGCAGTATCACCACTTCCAGAGGTAGAAGCGGTTGTTAAATATGCAATAAGTGAGATACCACGTAATAAGATTATACTTGGACAGAATTTATATGGGTATAACTGGACACTACCTTTTGTAAAAGGGGGACCAAATGCAGAAGCAATTAGTCCGCAAAAAGCAATCGAGATTGCTAAGAAATATAATGCTGCTATTCAGTATGATTTGAGATCTCAAGCACCGTTCTTTGAATACTATGATGAGCAAGGTAAAGCACATGTGGTATGGTTCGAGGATGCAAGATCCATTCAAGCGAAGTTTAATTTAATCAAACAGTACAAACTTCGAGGGGTAGGCTATTGGAAGTTAGGTCTACCATTCCCACAAAATTGGTTATTAATTGGTTCGAATTTTGATGTAGTGAAGAAATGAGAAACTTAAAGAGCAATAAAATAGCTCTATGTCCATTCTATTTTCTTATAAACACAAATAATCTGAAAACTCCATTTCTATTTCTGGTAATCTATATTATAATTATGGTAAATGATGATATTTTAGGAGGTATATTTTGGGTAAATTTAAAAAGTTAGGTATCATACTAACGTCTACTGCATTTTCAGTGGGTGTACTTTCGCCAATGGCACAGGCTTCAACAAATGTAAAAGAACCGCAAGAGAGAGTTGCGATCCAAGTTGCTTCAACAGAAACAAAAGTTACAAAAAGTATGCTTATTAAACAATTGAATACATTATTCCCTGACAAGTTCAAATTTGTAACAGAGAAGGATTTCTCAATGGGGGAAGCGCATTACTTTAATGATGATAAAACAATACGCTATAACTTAAGCTTCCACAAGACAATCAACGGCAAAGACGTTTATGGTGATTTTACTTTTAAAGGCGAAGATTTAGAATTAGAATATTTCGACTATCAACCTGCCAATATAGCAGAAGCATTGTATCCAGTGAAGTATTCAGAGAGTGAGGCAAAGAAAATTGCCCAAAACTTCCTAAAGAAATTGCCGAATACTGCGAATTACAAGCTTCGTGAAGACAATTGGTATGGTGATTTTGGTTTTAGTTTTAGTAGACCTTTATCTGAACCAATTACGTATTCATTCGCTTATTCGCCAACACATAATGGTGTACCACTAAGTAATGAGAATCTCAATATTACAGTTCTAGCAAATGGTGAAGTTACAAGTATGTATCGTCATACTGAGTCAACTAGTAAGGCAACATTTGATAACTTAGATCAGAAAAAGAATGAATCAGATATACTTGCACAGGTTCGTGAAAATTTATCAGTTGATTTACGTTTTATGATTGACACTAACTACCAAACAGGTGAATCTATTGCTAAGCTTGTGTATATGCCGCCAACAAGCTTCACTGGTGTACATGCACTAAATGGGCAGTGGCATACAATGAATGGTTTTACTTCTCAAGTACCAACGGCAAAAGGTGTAGAAAAACTGGCATCGCAACCACTTGAACCTAGAAAGAAGGACATTACATTAGCAGAAGTTGAAGAGTTAGCTAAGTCTTTCTTAAAAATTGATTCAGACAAAGTGAAGCTACAAATTGAGTCGGTTGATGAAAGAGAAAACGAAAATGGTGAGACAATTTATTCAGTGAATTATATGTATGAATTAGGAAATGGTAGCGGCTATGGCACATCATTTGAAGTGAACAAGGCAACAGGTGAGATTACAGACTACTGGGATATACGTAGAGATTTCATGGAGACAGATCAGAAAGTAGAACCAATTGCAAAAGATGCTGCGTTAGCAAAAGCGATAGACTACTTAAAAGCGTGGGCTCCGTCCTATCTTCATAACTATTCAAAACCAATAGAAGAAACTATGTATGACAAAGACAGTAAACGGTATTACTTCTCCTTCCCACGTATTGTCAATGGCATTGCTGTACTAGGGGACGAAATTTCTGTTGGTATTAGTGCAGATGGGAAATTAAGTTCTTTAAATATTAGTAATCACAAGATTGATAATTGGCCGGCTGTAAACAAAGCTATTCCTGCGGATAAAGCAAAAGAAACGTTCAATAAGGGGCTAAAATTGGAGCTTCAGTATGCAAAACAGGATGGAGAGGATAATCACCACTATGATTTAGTATACTCTCCAGTTTATAATGGAAGCATATTCAATGGTATTGATGCAACAACTGGTAAATGGATTCAAAATGTTGATGATGCCAAAGAAAAACCAGTTATTTCACATCCAAAAGCTGGAGGAGAATTAACTTATTTACTACACCAAAATGTATTAGAGGTTAAAGACCCAGCAAACTTTAATGCTGATGCAGCGGTAAACAAGGGAGAAGCTTTGAAAATCTTAGTTAAATCATTATCATACGGATATTATGATTTTGGTCCGTATGGAAGAGGCGACGAGAAGCAATCCTTTAATAACATTGACAAAAAGCACCCATTATACGGAATCGTTGAACAAGCTGTAAGCATGGGTATTATAAAACCGGCGGATCAATTTGCAGTAGATAAAGAATTGACTCGTCAAGAGCTTGCAGAATGGTTAGTACGTGTACTAAATTTAGAGAAAGCTGCTAAGCATAGTGACATTTACAAATTAAACTTTGCTGATGCAGGCTCAATTGACAAAGCGTACACAGGTTATATTGCTTTAGTAAGTGCGATGGGCTTAATTGATGGACAGCAAAATAAATTCAATGCTACTGGGAAAGTGACGTATGCAGATTTGGCAATATCTACAGTTCGTCTAGCAAAGGCTGTTTATGAGGAAAACGACGGCCGCCATTACTATTATTAATCAGTAATTGATACATGAAGGGGCATCTCCTGAGTTTAGGGGATGCCTTTTTTGTGAGAAAACAAAAGGATTGCCGTTAATTATTTTATATGTTATTATTATCTCGAATTAAAGATAAATGAATTCGAAGTAAATTAGAAAGAGGGAGTCGTATGAAGGAAGACAATCGTAATTTAAAAGCTTTTACGGTCTTGTTCCGGGCATATCAAACGATTCAAGATGCAACAAAGAGAGATTTACTTCAATATGATTTAAATCAAACCGAATTTTCGGTCCTTGAGTTTTTGTACCACCATGGTGAACAACCCATTCAGGTGATTGGAAAGAAAATATTAATCGCAAGCAGTAGTATTACGTATGTTATTGATAAGCTCGAACAAAAAGGCTTTGTATATCGACGTGCTTGCCCGAAGGATCGTCGTGTCACATATGTTTTATTAACATGTGAAGGACAAACGTTGATGGAAGAAATTTTTCCAAAGCATGAACAAAAAATTAACGAGATTTTTGAAGTATTAGATCAAAAGGAGAAGGACACAATGATTCTGTCTCTGAAAAAGGTTGGTTTAAACGCAGTTAATAAATAAAAAATTTTACGCAAATATCTCGAAATCGAGATAAATTGGAGGAACAGAAAATGAATCATTTAAAAGGAATTCACCACGTTACTGCTATTACAAGCAGTGCTGAAGAGAATTATAAATTTTTTACTTATGTGTTAGGGATGCGATTAGTGAAAAAAACGGTTAATCAAGATGATATCCAAACCTATCATTTATTCTTTGCGGATGACAAAGGTAGCGCTGGTACTGATATGACATTTTTTGATTTCCCCAGCATTCCAAAAGGTGTGCATGGAACAAATGAGATTTCAAAAACTTCATTCCGCGTACCAACAGATGCAGCATTAGACTATTGGGTAGAACGTTTCAATCGATTAAATGTTAAACATACAGGTATTAAAGAGCAGTTTGGCAAAAAAACTTTATCCTTCGTCGACTTTGACGACCAACAATATCAACTTATTTCTGATGAAAACAATACAGGTGTTGCATCAGGCACTCCATGGCAAGATGGACCGATTCCTCTGGAATATGCAATTACAGGCCTAGGCCCGGTTTTTGTGAGAGTTGCTGATTTTAAATATTTCAAAGAAATGCTAGAAAAAGTGATGCTCTTTACAGAAATTGCAGAGGAAGGAGATTTCCACCTATTTGAGGTCGGAGAAGGCGGAAATGGTGCACAAATGGTTGTAGAATTCAACACAGTTTTACCGGTAGCACGTCAAGGTTTCGGTACAGTACATCATGCTGCATTCCGCGTAGAGGATCGGGCTGTATTAGATGAATGGACTGAACGATTTGAAGGCTTTGGCTTCCATACTTCTGGTTATGTAAATCGTCACTTCTTTGAGTCACTTTATGCACGAGTAGCACCACAAATTTTATTTGAGTTAGCTACTGATGGACCAGGATTTATGGGCGATGAGCCTTATGAAACTTTAGGTGAAAAATTATCATTGCCACCATTTTTAGAGCCGAAGCGTGCACAAATTGAAGAACTTGTTCGTCCTATTGACACTGTAAGAAGTACGATTACGTTCGATAAAGAATATGAGTAATATCTTTCATTCCATTCAGCAGAGAAACATAAGTCTCTACTGAATGGAAATTACATACTCTTAACAGAAAAATAATTGGAGGTCAGCTAGATGGAATTTGCAAAGCTAATAGATAAGCGCCGTTCTGCAAATAATTTTATAGAGGGCATCAAGATGAGCGAAGAAGATATACGTCCCATTTTGGAGGATGTTAAGCTTGCTCCTTCAGCCTTTAACTTACAGCATACGAATTACATCATTGTGTTGGATGAAGAAATGAAAGAAAAAATAAGAGAGGCAGCTTTTGGGCAATATAAAGTGCATTCAGCTTCAGGAGTCATCCTTGTATTAGGAGATAAAGAAGCCTATAAAAATACTGCTAATCTTAGTCAAGGGATGGTAGACTTAGGCATTATTAATGCTTGTGAGTTAGAAAATCTTGTTGCTGAAAATACGAAATTTTATGAAGAACGTGGCGAGGAATTTATGAAAGAGGAAGCCATTCGTAACGCTTCACTTTCAGCTATGTTATTTATGCTGGCGGCCAAAAATCGCGGATGGGATACATGTCCAATGATTGGCTTTGATCAGCAACAAATGAGGGCTCTTTTTAATGTGCCAGAAACACATGAAATTGCACTAATGATGACAATAGGTAAGGAAAAAGAAAGCAGTCGCCGCTTCCGTGGTTATCGTAAACCAGTTGAGGAATTTGCAACCTATTATTAGAGCGGTATAAAATAAAGTTGCTTTACAAATAATAAAGTTAATGTACATTTAGGAGGAAACATTGTGAAAGTAGTAGCAATCGTAGGTAGTATCCGTAAAGAATCTTATAATATGCAATTAGCAAAATTTATTCAAAAGCGTTATGCAGAAAAAATTGATCTTGAAGTATTAAGCTTAAAAGATCTACCGATGTATAACCAAGATATTGAAAATGAAGCACCACAACCAGTATTAGATTTTAAGGCAAAAGTCAAAGCGGCAGATGCAGTTCTTTGGTTGACACCAGAATATAATGGTACAGTACCGGGTGTTATGGTTAACGCAATCGATTGGTTATCTCGTATAGACAAAGTAATGATAGGCAAGCCATCATTCATGATGGGGGCATCAATGGGTAACTTAGGTACTGTTAAAGCACAATTACATTTACGAGATATTTTATTCTCACCTGGTGTGAATTCACCATTACTTAGTGGTAATGATGTTTATATTGGAGCAGTACACACTAAATTTGATACAGAAGGCAATTTAACAGATGAAGGTACTATCAAATTCCTAGATGTAGTTATTGATAACTTCTTAAACTGGATGAAAAAATACGTTTAAAAATAAAAAACTGGGATCAGCACCATAAACGTGTGGTTGATTTCCGTTTCGACTAGGCGCTTTCCTGGGGGCGTTTGATGAGCCGCTTTTGTTGCTGCCGCTACGTTAGCACTACGCTTTCGCACAGAAAACATCCGCTTCGCTGCAGGGTCTCGGGCCAACATGATGTTGGTCACGAAGGTGTTATCACAGGACGTGATGGTTTTAGCCTTCGTTCCTCTATTGCTGATCCCCGAGGAGTCGCCCAGTCTCCACTACAATCAACTATTTGCATAGTAAACGTTTTAACAAAAGTCATCCACAACTTTTGGTGATGAACCAAAAACTGTCCAATTAAGTATGCTATATACTTTTGGACAGTTTTTTATCTCTTTATTTAATAGGGATTATTTTTAAAACTTTTTGAAGGCGGTATGCAAAAATACCCGCAAATATAGCTAAAATAATATCCTTTGGCAAAGGAGGCATCATCCAAAGCCATGCTATCTTATAAGTGAAAGCATCAGGAGCACTAGCCCATAGCTTGTAGGCAAAGTACATCCAATTTGTCCCTAGTAAATAATTAATTGCTGTTGCAATTAATGCAGCAACTACATAACTTGTCTTCGTTCCACTGCGTTCTACAATAAGCCCCGCGACAAATGCAGCAACTATAAAAGAGACAATAAAACCAAATGTAGGACTTAAAATTTGTCCAAAGCCTCCGCTGAAACGTGCAAATACAGGTGCACCTGCTAAACCGATACACATATAAACAGTGCAAGCGAGTGCCCCTTTTCTACTACCAAGAATAAGCCCTGCTAAAATAGCAAAAAATGTTTGCAATGTGATAGGTACTCCACCAACCATCATGAAAGGTACAATGGACGTGATATTAGCTCCTATCATTATCAATGTTGAAAATAGTCCAATATAGGCAATATCGACTGTTCTTAATTTGTGATGCGTGTGTTCCGCGACTGTTGTCATTATTTCACCCCTAAAAAGTAATGTTGATAATAATAGTGTAAAAAAATAAAGTTTTTGTGTCAACCTTATAATTTGTTTAGGTTAACACAAAAACTTTTATCCTGCTTAAGTTGATAAATAACTATTAGTTATAGACTAACTATTAAAATATATGATAGAATCGTCATAATTTTAAAATATTAGATACTATTGGTGTGACATCTTATACAATGTGTCACTTAAAAGGGAAGTCGGTGCAAATCCGACGCTGTCCCGCAACTGTAACGAGGAGTTCTATGATGATTTAGCCACTGTTCTAGAATGGGAAGGCCATCATAGTAACATTGATTCGAAGCCAGGAGACCTGCCAATTAGTGATTCCTGTAATGCCCACGAGGATGAAAGCGATTACGGACAATAGTAGAAGGAAATCCTTCTGACTTTGTTTAATCAAGGGTATTTCTATGCGTAATTTGCATGGAATACCCTTTTTTGCTTCATTTATAATGAATGATAGGAGTTAATAAACAAATGAATAAAAAATTTATGCTACTTTCAATGACTCTTCTACTAGTACTTATAATTTCAATGACAATTGCGATTATGGTTGGATCGGTTTCCGTTACGCCACTTTATGTATGGAAGGTCATCCTTTCTAAAATCCCAATTATACAAAATTCAATCGAACAAGATTGGAGTCGCTCACAGGAAATTATCATTTGGCAAATACGAGCTCCGCGTGTATTACTCGCTGCTATCGTTGGAGCGGGCTTGGCAATTGCTGGAGCAGCTATTCAGGCACTTGTTCGTAATTCAATTGCTGAACCATATATTTTAGGGATCTCTTCTGGTGCCACAGTTGGTGCCACAGCTGTCATCATATTAGGTGCTTTTTCATTTCTGGGCGTTTATGCTCTGTCCATATCTGCATTTTTAGGTTCTCTCACAGCGATGGGGTTAGTTTTCTTCTTATCGCGTGTGGGCGGTAGAGTCTCTGTCTTTAGACTTTTACTTTCAGGGATGGCGGTGTCGTTTATTTTATCTGCTATTTCAAATTTTATATTAATGACGTCGAAGCAAGAGGGGGGAATGAAGGCAGTCATGTTTTGGATGCTAGGAAGCCTAGCTGGTGCGAAGTGGAGTAATCTTTTAATTCCTGCAGTTATTTTTATTGTAGTATTTGCCTTGTTATGGCTTCACTATCGAAGCTTAAATTTATTACTTCTTGGGGAAGAAGCAGCTGTCACATTAGGGGTCAACTTACAACAGTTTCGGATACAGCTTATCTTATTAGTATCATTATTAACAGGTGTGCTTGTCGCTGTAAGTGGTTCAATCGGATTTGTCGGCCTAATCATTCCACATATTGTACGGCAGATTGTAGGTTCAAACCATAAATATGTTATACCGATTAGCGCTTTACTAGGGGGGATTTTCTTAGTTTGGGCAGATGCACTTGCCAGAATTTTAATTGCCCCTGAAGAAATGCCAATTGGAATCATCACGGCTTTTTGTGGAGGACCATTTTTCATTTGGCTGCTACGTCGTAACAATTATTCTTTCGGTGAAGGAGATTAAAGCATATGACATTAGAAGCGAAACAAGTATCTTTCTCCATTTCTGATGAACGCATATTACATGAAGTAAGTGTTCAAATAAAGGACAAGCAATTTGTTGGGCTAATCGGTCCTAATGGTAGTGGGAAGTCAACGCTATTAAAGAATATGTATCGTTTATTAAAACCAGAAAGTGGAACAGTATTATTAAATGAACAGGATATTTTAAAGCAATCGAGTAAAGGCATAGCTAAAAATTTAGCAGTTGTAAGTCAAGAAACACCGGTCTTATTCGATTTTACAGTACATGATTTAGTAAGTATGGGGAGAACACCTCATAAAAAACTATTGGAGTTTGATCAAGAACGAGATTTTCAAATTGTAAAAGATGCACTGAACCAAACAGGTATCGCTCATTTAGAGAAACGCAGCTTTAGCTCGCTTTCGGGTGGAGAAAAAAAGCGTGTGATGGTTGCTCGTGCCCTCGCTCAGCAAGCGCAGGTCCTTATTTTAGATGAGCCAACAAATCATCTAGATATTCAGCATCAATTGCAGCTAATGGATCTAATTCAAACTCTACATTTAACAGTTGTTGCTGCAATACATGATTTAAACATTGCAGCTATGTATTGCGATCAAATTTATGTTTTACAGCAAGGCCGAATTGTTTGTTTTGGAACACCAGCAGAAGTGCTTACACCGGCATTATTACAAGATGTTTTTGGCGTTTATGCCGATATTCAAACACATCCACTTACAGGTAAGCCATATTTAATGTATATCCCAGAGCAATTCGCGAAGGAAGATTTAGAAACTACATAAAGTGATTGATATATCAAAGCCTATTATGCCAAAAAATTAAGGTTGTAATTATGGTTTTTGGCAAAGCGAGGGGTTGATTTCCGTTCCGACTGGGCGCTTTGTTGCTGCCGCTACGCTTTCGCACAGAGCAGAGCTTCCTGGGGGCGTCCGATGTGAGCCGCTTTACTCGCTTTGCTCGCTCCAGGGTCTCATCTGTGACGCTGATCCCCAAGGAGTCGCCCAGTCTCCACTCCAATCAACCACTTCATATAATATATATCTTCTGGCCTGTCACTCTAATTAATAGTGATAAAATCCTCAAGATACACTATTTACATAGTTATAAAATAAAGTTTCAACGAAAAAGTTTATTTCAAAAGGCTTATTCACAGTATAAAGAATTGAAGTCAAATTAAGATATTGCTTTTAAACCTGCCACACCAATGATAATGGCGATGATACTAATAATTCGAGTCAGGTTTTTAGATTCTCCAAAGAATATAATATTCACGAGAACAGCACCAACTGTACCAATACCAATCCATACTACATAGGCGATGCTTAACTGTAAATAGTTAAAGGATGCATATAAAAGCACAAAAGACATTCCAAAGCCGCCTACATATATTAATAAATTACGTATAGTTTTTTCCTGACTATAAAAGCGTAAACCTACAACACCTATAATTTCTGAAATTGCAGCTAATAAAACAAGGAACCAACCCATTATGCATGAGCTCCTTTCTTTTCAACAGGATCTTTTGAAGGGTTATCAGATAAATTAAGACCAATAACACCCAGTACTAAAATAAACATGAAAATTCCTTTAATAGCATTAAACTCCCCGTCAAAAATAAAAATGTCCATTAATGTAGTACCAATTGTACCGACCCCAGCAAAAGTCGCATAAACTGTGCCTGTAGGTAGGTTTTCACAAGCTTTCGATAAGAAATGAAAATCCAACGCAATTAAGGACACAATAATAATCCAATGCCACCAAGCATTTGCAACATTAAAACCAAATATCCAAAACAATTCAAACAAACTAGTTAATCCAACATAAATCCAATCTTTTTGCATAGCTAAATTCCTTTCATTTATCCATTATTATGACTGACATTCAGTCATTTTTGGTCTAAAAGAGAACGTCACTTATGTGTGACGTAAACCGAGTGCATGATGTAAAAAGTCGAGGAGCTCAAGCTTTTGAAGTCTAATTGTTTCTTCTTCACTGTCGTCATACAAATAAATTTGTTCAGCGGCAGATTCTACTAGACCAATTATAAGTTTGGAAGAACGTGTAGTATTTAGAGAAGCACGTATCGTTCCTTGGTGTTGAGCCACAGATAAGAAATGATTCATCCATTCGTAATAGGGTGCATATATATTTTCCCATTCTTTCATATGCTCAGTTTGTGTAATACCGGCATAGATAAGTGCAAATACATCTCGATATTCCTCTGTTAGAGAAAAAACAATATCTACTACTTTTTCAAGCTGTTTTACAAAAGGCTCTTGTGTCGAAATACCATCGTTAATAGCAGCAATAATTTTTTCAACCATAACTTTCGCAATGGCTGGCATAACTGAAAGTCGTGATGGGAAATAAAGATAAAATGTTCCTTGTGCAATACCTGCAGCTTTTACGATATCTGAAACCTTTGTCTTTTCTATTCCTTTTTCACGAAAAACTTCAATTGCAGCCTGAATAATTTTCTCTTCCTTTGACATGGAATCCCTCGCTTTTGACCTGCTTATTTAATATGTTACAAAATAGCTGAAATAAAGTCAAAGAAAATGACTGACAGTCAGTCATTATTTTCGTGTATATATGTATCTAAAACGGGGAATTTTATTCGTGAAAGGATTTGATGAAAATGAAAGAGGTAAAGGTTGCGCAATTAGATCAGCAACAGCTTGAAAAAATTAATGAGCTAGAAAAGAAAATTGGAGTAACATTAGTGGCATATGATTCTTCTACAATGTCATCACAGGGCTCGGGTGCCTTTGAGTCGATTAATAGTGCTCACAGCAATCAACCTTCATAATTAAGAGTAAAATACCTTGCAGTAATGTGAGGTTTTTTCATTTTTACGAAAAAATAATAGGAGTGGTTACAATGATGAAAGATTTCTATACAGATTTACATATTCATATTGGACGTACTTCTAGTGGACGCGCTGTCAAAATTACTGGCAGTAAAACGCTAACGTTAACAAGAATTCTAGAGACTTCTAGTACAAGAAAGGGACTAGATATTATTGGGATTATTGATTGTCATTCACCAGAGGTAATGGATGAGATGGCAGAGATGATTGGACAGGGCGAACTAAAGGAGCTAGTGCAAGGAGGGCTTCGTTATCAAGAAACAACCCTTATCCCGGGTACTGAAATTGAGATTTATGATCATCATTGCCTTGGGCCAATCCATGTACTTGCCTATTTTCCAACGCTTTTGCTTATGAGGGAATTTTCAAATTGGATGTCTAATCATATGAAAAATATTCATTTAAGCTCTCAACGAATATATTGTGATGGTCGAACATTGCAACAAAAGGTTCGTGAGTTAGGAGGGCTCTTTATTCCTGCGCATGTTTTTACACCATTTAAAAGCTTGTTTGGTAAAGGTGTGCACCGTAGTTTAACAGAAGTATTTGACCCTCAGCTTATAGATGCAATTGAGCTTGGTTTAAGCTCTGATACCGATATGGTGAGTAGCATTAAAGAGCTTCAATCATATACATTTGTCAGCAATTCCGATGCACATTCACTTGGGAAAATTGCACGTGAGTATCAAAAATTAAGACTATTTGATGCCAATTTTACAGAATTAAAGATGGCGCTTCATGAACAGCAAGGTCGAGCAATAACAAGTAATTATGGCTTAAATCCTTTACTTGGGAAATATCATCAGACTGTCTGTGCAAAATGTGGTGAACAGCTTAGCAATACGGCAACAATCTGTACAAACTGTGAAAGTACGCAAATTATAAAGGGTGTTGCATCACGTATTAATGAGCTCTCAGAGCAAGTTACGGATAAACGTGCTCGACCACCATATATTCATCAAGTACCACTAGATTTTATTCCAGGTTTAGGGCCAAAAATGATGGAAAGATTAGTACAAGCATTCGGTACAGAGATGAACATCTTGCATCGAGTCACGCTAGAACAGCTCGAACAAATCGTGCCACATAAAATTGCCAAGATGATCGATTTAGCAAGAACGGGGCAATTGACAATTGAAGTTGGCGGTGGCGGCATATATGGGAAAATACAGCTTGAATAGAAAAAACAATAGTTTCTTTTTTAGCCCATTTTTATCCTCCTTATATTAAACTAGTGATTAGTAGAAATTGGAGGAGTGAGTGTATGCAATTATCAAAGAAATTTCGATTTTTAGCAGCGAGCGTTCTGGCGTTACAATTAGCAGTACCGATAGGAGCAAATGCTGAGGAACAGAGAGATTATATTGCGCCAAGTTGGGTAACTCAAGCAGATTACGTAGCACTTGGTGATTCCTTGGCACATGGTATGAATGAGATTGGTATGATCGGGTTAGGTTATACAGATTTTGTTGCGCAAGCTCTACAGCAGGACGGTTTAATAACTTCTTATAATAAGGGATTTGCATATTCAGGCTATACAACGAAAAATGTATTGGAGGATATACAAAATAATGTGGAAAAGCCAGTGATAGGATTCGGATATCAAAGTGAGAAGGTAAAGCTTCGCACATCTTTAAAAGAGGCGGAAATTATTACTCTAACCGCTGGTGCCAATGATTTAATACCCATTTTAGAAGAGTCTCAGACAACTGGTCTTAGTGCAGCAGCGATGTTAAAGGCTTCCCAAGGGGCAATAAAAAATATTGCCGCTATTTTGGATGAAATTAAGGAGCTAAATCCGAATGTTCAAGTTTACGTTATGGGCTATTATAATTCTTTCCCATACTATAGTGAGGATTTACAGAAACAATTTAAAGTACTATTAACAGTCATGAATTCAACGATTAAAACAACTGTTGAAAAAGCGGGTGCCATCTTTGTCCCGACATACGATATTGTAGCACAGGATGTTCCAAGCTATTTACCAAATCCTGAAAATATTCATTTAAGTGAAGCAGGCTATTTAGCAGTAGCGAATGAGGCGTTTTTACCAGCGATTAAAGCAAGTGCGTTATGGGATGTATCAAAGGCTATCCAAGCAAATATGAAAGATAGTAAAACTGTAAAAATAAGCTGGCAGGAAGCGATGGATAATGTAGGCGTTACTAATTACAATGTATATGTAAATGGTAAACTAACTTTTACAGAAAACGCTGATACAACGGCTATAACTTTGGATAATTTAACAGAGAATACAACATATACGGTAGCTGTTAAAGCAGTGGATGCAGCTGGCAATGAAAGTGTACAAAGTCCAACAATTACTTTTGCGACAGAAGGAAGAACTTTAAGCTTTACTGATATAGAAAATCATTGGGCAAAGGACTTTATTCAGAAAGCAGCTGAGACAGGTATTATGAAAGGCTACGCAGATGGTACGTTTAGACCAGAGCAAAATGTAACTCGGGCACAGGCTGCTAGTATGCTTGTTAGAAGCCTTGGTTTAACGACGAAGGAACAGGCACCATTTACCGACATTGCAAGCTATGATGACGGAACTCAGTCGGAGATTGCAGCAGCTTATGCATATGGGCTAGTTAAGGGAACGGATGGGAAGTTTAACCCTGGACAGCCAGTTACTCGCGCTCAATTAGCATTAATGATTAATCGTGCCTACGAACATCAGCTAAAGCAACCTTATGCTGTGAAAGGAAAAGTACCATTCTCTGATATTGCTTCTTACAATGAAGAAACTAAACATGCAATCACAATGTTGTATGAGCAAGGCATTATTATAGGTAATGAAGGGAAATTTTCACCAGAGGCTTCGACAAAGCGTAGCCATGCAGCAAAAATATTTGTAAACTTTAATAGTTTATTAAAATAAAGAAGTGCAAGTATTCAAGGTAGAGGCTGTGAATAGAAGCCTCTACCTTTTACGTTTTCAATAAAAAAATATAGTTTTAAATATTTTCAGGCGTGTTGATTAGGGAAAAATAGGTTTATTATTTGAGCGATAAAAGGATTTTTTTGTTGCTATTTTGCTAATATATGCCCATTTTTAACTGATTGTAGCCCGTAGCGGAAATCAGAGCCTTCTAATTAATTAAGATGGATAAAAATGGTTAATCAACATATCTGAAATATTTTATTTTTATTGTTATGAATATCTAGTACAATTTTTAGATGTAAATCATACTGAGGAGAAATTGATCAAAAGGAGAATGCGATGCTGTCATTTATTTTATCTGCAAAAAGATTATTAAAAGGGATATGGAGGTCATTCAAGCGTCCACAGTTTCTATCATTGTTTACAACATTATTTTTAATCATTCTTTCCGGAACAATGTTTTATAAAGGGACAGAGGGTTGGTACTGGCTGGATGCCATGTATTTTGCAGTAGTGAGTTTAATTCCAACAGGTGTTGAGACGGGTCTGTATCCTACCAGTGATTTTTCAAAGATATTTACGATGATTTATTTAATTGTTGGAACAGGCGTCATGTTTATTGCGCTATTGATGCTCGGTCGATCAATTGTCGATTTTTCAATTGAGGAAGATGAAAAAGAACAGGCAAAAAAACGTCTTGAAAATTAACAAAGCAGTTCAATAAATCTTTAAGATTTATTGAACTGCTATACTTTTCTTATTTACGATAATCTAGCAATAATGCCTTCTTCATCGTCTAGGACGAGTTCGATGCCTGTTGAAAATGGATCACTATGTAGGACATCTTTAATCCATACACGAAGTGCACCAATCATAGCTGCTGTATCGAACATTTCGATTTGACCATTAACTTCAACTTCTGCACCAAAGCCTGTGTCATCATCGTATGCTAGTTCTACAAGCACATCCTCAGGGCGAATGTTTTTATAATAGGCTTGTGATAAGCAAATTGCATTTATAATATCTTGCTCATTAATTATTTGTGCCATTGTGCTTCCTCTTTACGTTTTTTATCTTTAAACATATTAACAATTTTTACAACTAGCATTACGATAATAGCAATGGCTGCAACGTTAATTAATAAGCCTAAAATATTACCAAGCATACCCATACCACCGAAAAGACTTCCGAATAATAAGCCAGCTAAGCCACCAAGCATCATACCTTTCATAAGGCCGCCTGAGAAGAAACCACCTTTCTTAGCTGTTGAATCCGTTTTGTTTGTAGAAGTTGTATTGTTTTTATTTGTTGTTGCATTATTTTGGTCTTTAGATTTATCCTGAGATTTTTGGAAATTTGAGCTATTGTTATTATTATTGTTTGAGAAACCTTTTTTACCTGACTTATAGGATTTAGCTTCTGCAGTTGGTGTATCTGAGATGAACAATGTTGCACCTACTGTCGCAAACATAAGTGTCGCTGCAAAAAGAGCGGCAAGAATTTTTTTCATTACTTACATTCCTCCAATATAATTTTTAGTTTTGTTATAAACTAGTTCGTAATAGTTTAATTCTACATGAATCATCTTGAAAAATACAATAATCGCTTTCATTAATTTAGGCATAGCAACAAATTTGAACAAGTAGTGTCGGAAGGAAAGAATATAAAATGGCTCATTACCAAAAGGTGAGATGACATTTCTTAAAACGTAAGCCATGTATATGAGTTGATTGGAGTGAAGGCTGGACACCCCAGGAAGCACCCAGTCGGAACGGAAATCAATCCCGCGTTATGATGGTGAGCCTGAAAAATGATATAAAAGGAGTGAGAGGATGATTACAACGATATTACTATTAATTGCAATTTTTTTATTGTTATATACAACGGAAAAGAGACGTTTCTTCAATGCAGTAGTTCTAGGTTTTTTAGGCTTGTATATTTTGAGCACTATAATCAGTCATTATCCTCTATTGATGCCAAATGAGCAGGGGATTTTGTCGAAGATGGGGATAGTCATTATACTAGGAAGCTTCCCGAGTATTATGTTTATCTTATCGATAGCTACGTTTTTTAATAGTAAAGTTTTACTTGAAAAAGAAGGACGTAAAGTTCGTAATTTATTGTTAGCCGTTTTTGGCTTGAGCTTTTTTATCATGATGATTTGGTATGTTTTTGTTATTTTTACGAATATCGAACATGTAATTTGGCATATTCTTTTCTTCTATGTGTTTTTGGTGTTTGGCTATACAATGTTTTTATACACAAGTGTAATGGCCTATGCCACTCTATATCATTTTACGCCAATCCTTTATGAGCCTAACTATATTATTGCACTAGGATCAGGGCTAATTGGAGATAAAGTGCCACCACTTTTAGCTAGCCGTTTAGATGAGGCCGCAAAGCAATATCAAAAATATGGTGAACGACCATACATTATCGTCTCAGGTGGACAGGGGGATGATGAAAAAGTATCAGAAGCATATGCGATGAAAAAATATATCGTTGACGTACATCAAATACCAGCTCAAAAAGTAATAATGGAAGATCAATCGACAAATACTGAACAGAATATGGCATTCTCTAAAAAAATCATGGATAAACTTGCACAAGGAAAAAAATATCGATCCTTATTTGTGACGAATAATTTTCATGTTTTTCGTGCCAGTATTTATGCCAATAAAGCGAAACTTGATGCACAAGGTGTTGGTTCAAAAACAGCCTTTTATTATGTACCTAATGCTTTTACTCGTGAATTTATCGGTTTATTAGAAATGTATAAATGGATTCATGTCACTGTCTTTTTATTCATTACATTGTTCATTGGATTAATATTGAGAGCATATGTGTAACCATTTTTAAACTGTCTTCCATATAATAGTGGTAAGACAGTTTTTATCTTCATTCAGCAAATGTTTTTTGTAGCGACAGCAACAAAATGTTTTCTGTGCGAAAGCGAAGCGACAGCAACAATTACGCCAAGGCGAAATTGATAGAGTGCAAGGGGGGAAACTAATGTATGGGCAATTTTTTAGCAAAACAAAATAAAGAGCGAATTGAATCCCTACAAAAGCTCACGCAAACACAAGGTACATGGTTTGCACAAAACGGTAAATTGATAACAGTCGGAGAAGTGCAATTAACAGCCTTGCACAAAATATTACATGAAGTTGTGCGAGGACTTTTGAAAAAAAAACAACAAAGACATTTACAAATTATACATCCAGAGCAGGCACAGTCAGTACAGGAAAATGTGTTAACGCTTTTAGCTGAATATGATGATTTACTGCGTGAAGCAATTCCACTCCCTATCTATATTTTGATTTGGCAAATTTCTTCACTGGAGAAGTTAGCCAATTGCGTTGAAGTTGTTGATGATGTACTTGATATATTGGAATGGTATTTTATCCACCAAGATGAGCAGGTTGAGGCGTTTGACGAAGAAGATCTAGATCATGAAGTAATAATTGATTTATACAAAGATGCCATCGAGGAACAGGATGCAGATGCACAATTTCAGCTTGGAGAATATTATAGTGCAATTGATGGCACGCATTTCCAACCTGAAAAATCAATAAAGTGGTTTAAGTTAGCAGCAACACAGGGTAATGCTGACGCACAATATGCACTTGGTAATTTTTATTTTGAAGGTATAGGTGTTCAAGAAAACTATAACCGAGCTTTTTCATTGTATGAGTCTGCAGCAAAGCAGGGTCATCCAGATGCCTCAAATAATTTAGCAGATATGTACTTTAACGGTGAGGGTGTACCAGAAAATCTGGTACTTGCGAAGAAGTGGTTCGACGTCGCTGCACAACAAGGTGTGGCAGAGGCTATGTTTACACTCGGAATTATTTACGAGCAGGGATTAGGAATCGACAATGATGAGGAGCAAGCATGTAGCTGCTATAAAAAATCTGCTGAAGCAGGCTATGTTGAGGCACAATACCGACTTGGAGGAATTTATTTAGAGGGGCGTTTAGGTCAAACTAAAGATGTAAACCGCGGATTATATTGGTATGAAAGAGCTGCGGAGCAATATCACGTCGATGCCTTTTATGATTTGGGCTTTATTTGGAGCCAAGGATTAACAGGTATACGAAATATTGAAAAGGGTATTCATTGGTTTAAACAGGCTGCTCTTCAAGGGGATTCGGAAGCTAAATTACAACTAGGACACATATACAATAAAGGGGAAGGAATAGCTAGAAATATAAAAGAGGCTATAAAATGGTACGGACTTGCAGCAGATGCAGGAAACGAAGAGGCAGCTATTTTACTGCAAGAATTAAAAGGAATGTAAATTTTAATTAAAAAAATGTAGGTATTTAGATTTGATTATTACTCTCTTTTGTTTGGGTCTTAAGTTTTTGTTTTGATGTATTGCATAGGTATATAATATCCATATTCTCTAATTGTAAAAATATTAATATAATGAAGGGGCAATTACTACAAACAAAAACAAGGGAAAAATAAGCATAAAAAACAAGAGATGATGTAAATTGGCTACCAAAAAGTATTTTGGTAGCTTTTTTACTGCTTTGAACAATTAGTTAAGTCACAGGGACTTTTCATACATTTTTTAGAAAAAAATGTATATCTGGAAATTGACAGTTATTTATAAAATGTATAAGGTATATGAGTGATTTTGAAAGAGTAGTTAGTAGCTATAGCTAATTAATGTTATTCCGTTAAACTATTTTTTTGCAATATTATCGAAAATAATGGTACTTTTTCTTATTAGGCGTGTTGATTGGGAAAGTATAGGGTTATTATTGACCGGTAAAAGGATTTTTTGTTGGTATTTTGTTTATGTATGCCCATTTTTAGCTGATTGTTGCCCGTAGCAGAAATCAGCGTCTTTAAAATGGTTAACCAACATCCTGAGGGCTTATCACTAAAAGTTGAGGATAGCATTTATTAAAACATATGCCATGATATAAGTTGATTGGAATGGAGGCTGGGCGACTCCTTGGGAAGTAGCAATAAAGGAACGAAGGCTAAAAGCATCACGTCCTGTGATAACGCCTTCGTGACCTACATCGTGTAGGCCCAAGCGGCTCATCGGACGCCCGCAGGAAGCTCTGCTCTGCGTGAAAGCGAAGCGACAGCGGCAAATGTTTTCTGCGCGAAAGCGAAGCGACAGCAACAAAGTTTTATCTGTGCGAAAGCGAAGCGACAGCAACAAAGTTTTATCTGTGCGAAGCGAANNNNTGTGCGAAAGCGACAGCAACAAAGTTTTATCTGTGCGAAAGCGAAGCGACAGCAACAAAGCGCCCAGTCGGAACGGAAATCAACCCCGCGTGATGGTGATGAGCCTTCCTGATTTATTATATTTTTAGTGGACGGAATTAGATTTTTCTCAGCTTTGCAAAAGTACACGGCATGAAAGAGGGTAAATGTGTGATTTTTCAAAAACAGAGAAAGACAATGGCGTTAGATTTACAACAATACATTGTAAAAATGGATGTAACTAATCGCTATTCAATGAAAAAGCAAATTGAAATGCTCAAATTGACAAAGAGAGATTTACAATATTTAAAAGCCTTCCAACCTATTGTAGAAGGCAATATTGAACACATTGTTAATCGATTTTATGAAATGATTGGAACTGAACATAATTTAGTGGATATTATCAATAGACATAGTTCTGTGGAGAAGTTGAAAATCACATTACGACGTCATATTATTGAAATGTTTAATGGTACGATTGATGATGAGTTTTATCAAAGGCGAGTTAAAATTGCTAAGGTACATGTCCACATCGGACTTAAAACACAATGGTATATCTGTGCTTTTCAAGATTTGACAGCGTCACTTATTGACTTGGTTGAAGAGTGTATTAATCATCCAATGGATCAGTTCAATACAATTCGAGCTATTTCAAAAATTTCTAATTTTGAACAACAATTGGTTTTAGAAGCATTTGAGAATACGGTTGAGCAACTTCATGAAAATCTAGAACGTGGTAAAGAAGTGGTAGAGAAAAAGGTCGTAGAGTCTTCGGAAGGTCTTGCCACAATATCTCAGGAAACGAATAGCTCATTTCATCGCTTAAGTGGACAATCTGATGAAATTAAACAACTAGCGAAAAAATCACTTCAAGTGTCGACTATGGCTGAGAGTCAGGCATTAGAAGGTCGAGAAAGATTAAAGAGTCAATCACAAAATATGAGTAATATTATTTACTCACTTAATGATATAACTGAAAACATTGTACAGTTGACAGATATGTCAAAGGAAATGGAATCAATTATGAATGTTGTTACAAATATTGCTAATCAAACAAACTTGTTGGCTTTAAATGCGGCAATAGAAGCCGCTCGTGCTGGAGAAGCGGGTAAAGGCTTTAGTGTTGTTGCAGATGAAGTGAGAAAACTATCGATTCAAACGAAGGAATCTGTCACATCGGTAGCGATGTTACTACATAAAACAAATGAGCGGACAGATAAACTTGTTCAATCGCTTAGTAATATACAAGAAAAGGTAGCTTCTGGTGAGGAAAATATGGTAAAAACGGAAGGGCAATTTACTAACATATTGGAAGCTATGACAGAAGCCAAAGATCAAAATGGCCAGATGGAAAAAGAAATACAAACAATAGTAGAAACACTAAGTGAATTAGGTATTGCCTTTAATGAGGTTAAAAATTCTGCTGAAAAATTAGCTAGCTTTGCACAAAATCTCTAGAGGATATATGCTATTTGAACATAGAAAAAAATGGAGCTATCCAATGCGCTGGATAGCTCCATTTTTGCTAAATTTGTAAAGGGTTTAGCGTAATTTTCAGGTAAAAAAGTTTATACTGAATAAAGAACTAAAAATAGGGGCGATTTAATATGAAAACAGTTGTTGTATTAGGTGGCGGAATTACAGGATTGTGTACGATGCATTATTTGCAACGCCAAGTTCAGGAGAAAAACTTAGAAGTAAAGCTTGTGCTTGTAGAAAAAAATACATACCTTGGTGGCAAGCTTCACTCTGCATATGAACAAGGCTTCATCCTGGAAACAGGAGCAGATTCCATTGTAGCGCGTCATAAAGGTGTTATTGAATTAGTAGAGGAACTTAAATTTGAACAAAATCTTGTGTACAACGAAACAGGTATTTCGTATATTTACACAAATAATGAACTACATGCCATTCCAGCAGACTCAACGTTCGGTATTCCAATGAACTTACAATCTCTTGAGGAAAGCACACTTGTCTCACAAGAGGGTAAAGAAGCAGCATTAAAGGATTTAACAATGCCAAATGAAGGGTTTACAAAGGAAAGCTCTATTGGGGAATTTTTAACGTATTATTTAGGCGAGGAGCTTGTTCAAAACCAAATAGCGCCCGTACTTGCAGGTGTATATTCAGGAGATTTAAATCAACTTTCAATTGCTTCCACTTTACCGTATCTAATCGATTACAAAAATGATTTCGGTAGTATTATTAAAGGTTTCGATGCAAACAGGGAACAATTTGTGCAAGCTGCAAATAAAAAATTTATTTCCTTTAAAAATGGTTTATCATCACTAATTGATCGACTTGAAGAAACATTAACGGATGTAGAAATTATTAAGGGAATTGCCACTACTAGTGTTAAAAAGCAGGAGAATCAATACTCCGTTACATTAGCAAACGGTAAAATGATTGAAGCAAATCATGTTGTATTGGCACTTCCGAATGAATCGGTACAAAGCATATTGCAGGATGAATCTTTGAACCGCTATTTTGAACAATTCAATACTGCCTCCGCAATTACGATTTATTTAGGATTTGATGTACCCGATAATAGATTACCTGCAGATGGAACAGGCTATATTGTGTCACATAATTCGGATGTTATATGTAATGCAGCAACTTGGACAAGTCGCAAGTGGAAGCACACCTCAGCAGAAGGGAAATTACTTGTGCGACTTTTTTATAAGAGCATTAACCCTGAGTATGAGAGATTACGTTTAATGACAGATGAAGAGTTGGCAGCTGTTGCCCTAGAGGATGTAAGAAAAAGCTTGGGGATTGAGGAAAAACCAACTGTTGTTGATGTGACAAAATGGATCGACCAAATGCCGAAGTATGACTTGGCACATCGTGAAGCGTTGCAAGGTCTAGTACAAGAGCTTGAGAAAAACTATCCAAATCTATCAATAGCGGGATGCTCTTATTTTGGAGTAGGCATAGGTGCTTGTATTCAAAATGGTAAAAAAATTGGTGAGGAGCTTGCTGGAAAACTATCGTAATTGTTTGATTTAAAGCAAAATATAGTATTTCAGGTGGAAATTATCCTCTGTTCAGTGAAATAGTCTTGACTCAATCGTTCGTTAACGATATGATTCTTTTAATTATTTAAAAAATTCATACTACATTCTTATCAAGAGAAGCTGAGGGACTGGCCCTATGAAGCTTCAGCAACCAACTTATTGTCAGGTGCTAAATCCAGAAGACCATTGTGTCGAAGATGAGAAGGAAAAACAATTACGAAACGACGTAAAAGCCTTCTTTTTTTTTGAAAGAAGGCTTTTTTTATTTTAAAGATAAGGGAAGCGAGGCTAGTTTTATGGGATTGCTTGAAAAGTTAAAAACGCATGTTCTTACAGCAGATGGTGCAATTGGTACAGTATTATACGGCTATGGCTTGGAGTACTGTCATGAAGAAATGAATGTTCATAGACCTGAATTAATTGAAAAGATTCATAGAGAATATATAGCAGCTGGAGCCGATATTATTCAAACGAACACTTACGGAGCTAATGCCATAAAGTTAGCCCGCTATGGATTAGAATCACGTGTGCAGCAGTTTAATGAAGCCGCTATGACGATTGCCAAACGAGCAGCGGCAGATGGTGGACAATTTGTCTTGGGTACTATTGGGGGGATCCGTGGTATTCGAAAGAGTGACGCAACATTAGAGGAAATTTTAGCAACGGTTGAAGAGCAAGCAACTGTTTTACTTGCAGGAGTTCCAGACGGCCTTTTACTTGAAACATATTATGATTTTGAAGAGCTAACAGCAACTTTGACAATGCTACGAGCTAAAACAACATTACCGATTATTGCTCAAGTTTCTATGCATGAACCAGGAGTTTTGCAAAATGGAATGAGTTTAAATAACGCTTTACATGAACTTGAAGCGCTAGGTGCTGATATCGTAGGTGTTAACTGTCGCTTAGGTCCTCACCATACTATACAAGCATTTGAAGGTGTAGAGCTTCCTGAAAAGGCATTTATGTCAACGTATCCGAACGCATCTCTTCTTGATTTGGAGGATGGCCGTGTTGTTTATGAATCAGAAGCAGATTATTTTGGTCGAGCAGCTGTAGAGCTTCGAGATCAGGGGGTACGTTTAATCGGTGGCTGCTGTGGTACGACACCGAAGCATATTGCCGCGGCGAAAAAATACTTAGAGGAGCTATCTCCAGTAGAGGAAAAGCACGCGAAGCCAGAAAAAGTAGAGGTTGTACGTGAGGCAGAGCCACCAAATTATGAGCCATTACATGTAAAAGTAAAACGTGAACGCTCAGTTATAGTGGAGTTAGATACACCAAGACATTTAGAAATTGAAGGCTTTATTGAAGGTGCCCAAAAATTATATGAAGCAGGCGCAGATGTAGTCATGATGGCTGATAATTCACTTGCATCCCCAAGAATTAGTAATGTTGCAATGGGTGCCTTACTAAAAGAAACACATGGGGTACGCCCGTTGACACATATAACATGCCGAGATCGTAATTTAATTGGTCTTCAATCACATTTAATGGGATTAAATGCACTAGGCATTCATGATATTTTAGCAGTTACTGGAGATCCGACAAAGGTAGGCGATTTCCCAGGGGCGACTAGCGTTTATGACGTATCTTCAATGGAGCTAATCCAGTTAATAAAACAGTTAAATGAAGGAGTATCATTCTCAGGGAAACCTCTTCGTAAAAAGGCGAATTTCTCTGTAGCGGCTGCGTTTAATCCCAATGTACGTGTATTAGACCGAGCTGTAGCACGATTAGAAAAGAAGATTGAGCATGGGGCAGATTATTTTATTTCACAGCCTGTTTATTCAAAGGAAAAAATCGTGGAAATTTACGAGGCGACAAAGCATTTAGAAACACCAATTTATCTAGGCATTATGCCAGTAACGAGCTATAAAAGTGCGGAGTTCTTACATCATGAAGTGCCGGGCATCAAACTATCTGATGATGCGTTAGCCCGCATGAAGGCTTGTGGTGATGATAAAGAACGCGCAACACTAGAAGGAATTGCAATTGCCAAGGAGTTAGTAGAAGTAGCAGCGGAATATTTCAATGGTATTTACCTCATCACACCATTTTTGCGCTATGATATGACACTAGAATTGATGGAATTTATTGAGCAATTGGATGAACAGAAAAAAGGGGTAAGTATAAATGGCTAAGCACTTGATTGAAGAACAATTAGAAAAACGAATTTTAATTCTTGATGGCGCAATGGGTACAATGCTACAAAATGAAAATTTATCAGCAGAGGATTTTGGCGGCGAGGAATATGATGGCTGTAATGAAAATCTTGTGCTAACTAGACCAGATGTGCTTGAAAAAATTCATGGAAAATATTTAGAGGCTGGAGCAGATATTATTTGTACAAATACATTTGGAAGTACTCCACTTGTATTAAATGAATATGATCTTGGTACGAAAGCAGAAGAGATTAATAAACGCGCTGTAGAAATTGCACGCAAAGTAGTGGATGAGTTTTCAACGTCCGATTGGCCTCGTTTTGTAGCGGGGGCTATGGGACCAACTACAAAAACTTTGTCAGTTACAGGTGGTATTACATTTGAAGAGTTAGAGGAAAACTTTTATGTTCAGGCGAAGGCACTAATCGAAGCTGGAGCCGATGTTCTGTTGTTGGAAACGAGTCAGGATATGTTGAATGTTAAGGCAGGTACACTGGGTGTATCTCGTGCTTTTGAAACAACTGGAAAAGAGCTACCTGTGATGATATCAGGAACAATTGAACCTATGGGTACGACACTTGCTGGTCAAACAATTGATGCTTTTTACATTTCCATCGAGCATATTAAGCCATTGTCAGTTGGCCTAAACTGTGCGACTGGGCCAGAGTTTATGACTGATCATATTCGTTCACTAGCAGAGCTTTCAACAGGCTATATTAGCTGTTATCCGAATGCAGGCTTACCTGACGAGGAGGGCTGCTATCATGAGTCGCCTGAATCATTGTCACGGAAGCTAAAAGGCTTTGCTGAAAAGGGCTGGCTGAATATTGTCGGAGGCTGCTGTGGTACAACGCCAGCGCATATTGCTGCTATTCGAGAGGTGCTAAAGGACGAAAAGCCTCGACAATTACCAGATGCAACACATGGTCATGTAGTATCAGGTATCGAGCCATTGGTGTATGACGACTCTATGCGTCCATTATTTATTGGAGAACGGACAAATGTAATCGGCTCTCGTAAATTTAAAAATTTAATTATTGATGGGAAGTTTGAGGAAGCAGCAGAAATCGCGCGTGCTCAGGTGAAAAATGGAGCACATGTTATCGATATTTGTTTAGCAAATCCTGACCGTGATGAACTAGCCGATATACGTGGCTTTATGCAGGAGGTTGTAAAAAAAGTAAAAGTACCTCTTGTAATTGACTCAACAGATGAAAAAGTAATTGAGGAAGCACTTAAGTTTTCTCAAGGGAAAACCATCATTAATTCGATTAACTTAGAGGATGGCGAAGAGCGTTTTGACGCAGTTTTACCGCTAGTGAAAAAATATGGTGCCTCTTTAGTTGTGGGTACGATTGATGAGCAAGGTATGGCGGTTGACCGACATCGCAAGCTAGAGATTGCTGAGCGTTCCTATAAATTGTTAACAGAAAAGTGGGGTATTGCTCCTGAAGATATTATCTTTGATCCACTAATGTTCCCAGTAGGTACGGGAGATGAACAGTATATTGGCTCGGCACTCGAAACGGTGGAAGGAATTCGCCTGATTAAAGAAAAAATGCCTCGTACATTAACGGTGCTTGGTGTAAGTAATATTTCATTCGGATTACCACCCGTAGGTCGTGAAGTATTGAATGCCGTGTATTTATATCATTGTACACAGGCTGGTTTAGATTATGCAATTGTGAATACGGAGAAGTTAGAACGTTATGCATCGATTCCAGAGGCAGAGATTAAGCTAGCAAATGATTTACTCTTTCATACAAATGATGAAACATTAGCTGTCTTCACGGATTTCTATCGTGATAAAAAGAAGGAAAAAACAGAGGCAGATATTCCGAAAACAGTAGAAGGTCGCTTAGCTTACTATATTTTAGAGGGTACAAAAGAAGGGCTTATTGAAGATTTAGAGGCTGCTCGTGAAATTTTCGAAACACCGCTTGCTATTATTAATGGACCATTAATGGATGGAATGGCAGAGGTTGGCCGCTTATTTAACGATAATCAGCTGATCGTAGCAGAAGTATTACAATCAGCAGGGGTTATGAAGGCAGCGGTGGCACATTTAGAGCAATTTATGGAGAAAGATGAAGAGAGTGCTGGCAAGGGGAAGATGGTACTTGCAACTGTAAAAGGCGATGTGCATGATATTGGGAAAAACCTTGTTGATATTATTTTAAGTAATAATGGCTATAGGGTGATTGATCTTGGCATCAAAGTAACACCTGCCCAGTTAATAGAAGCGATTCGCAAGGAAAAGCCAGATTTCATCGGGCTTTCAGGCTTACTTGTAAAATCAGCGCAGCAAATGGTTATTACAGCTCAAGATTTCAAGGAAGCAGGTATTGACGTACCTATTTTAGTAGGGGGAGCGGCATTATCCCGTCGCTTTACTGAAACAAAAATTGCCGGCGAATATAATGGACCTGTCATTTATTCAAAGGATGCGATGCAAGGATTAGAGCAGGCAAATAGGTTAATGGGGACAGATACACGTGCAGATTTCTTAGCTGAAATTAAGGAATCGCGTGAAAAACGCTTAGAGGCAGACGAAAAAAGAGCGGCTCGCCCTATAAAAGAAGTAACTATAAAGCCTGTACGCACAATAAAGGAAGCGTCTGTCTTTCTACCAGCAGATGTGCGCCGCCATGTAAAGAGAGAATATGCTGTTTCGCATTTATATCCATATGTTAATATGCGGACATTACTTGGACATCACCTAGGTTTAAAGGGTCAAGTACAGCAATTACTTGATGCTGGCGATGCAAGAGCAACGGAGTTAAAAGATTTAGTTGACGATTATTTACAAAGGGACCTATTGAAACCATCAGGTATGTATCAGTTTTTCCCTGCACAAGCAGATGGGGATGATGTAGTTGTTTATGATCCAGCAGATAGCAAAACAGAAATTGAACGATTTACCTTCCCGCGTCAGCAAGTTGAACCGTTTTTATGTCTTGCAGATTTCCTAAAAACAGTTGAAAGCGATGAAATGGACTATATTGCCTTAATGGTGGTAACGGCAGGACAAGGGGTTATGGCAAAGGCTCGTCAGCTAAAAGAGGAAGGGAAATTCCTTGAAAGTCATGCATTACAATCTACAGCCCTTGAACTTGCAGAAGGCTTTGCGGAGCGTATGCACCAAGAGATTCGTGACCAGTGGGGCTTCCCAGATGCGACAGATTTTACAATGCGTGATCGTTTCGCGGCAAAATATCAAGGACAGCGCTTCTCATTCGGCTATCCTGCATGTCCAAACTTAGAGGATCAAGAGAAATTGTTCGGTTTATTAAAACCAGAGGACATTGGTGTTCATTTAACGGAAGGCTTTATGATGGAGCCAGAAGCTTCTGTTTCAGCAATTGTCTTTGCACATCCAGATGCTCGATATTTTAATGTGTAATGTTGAAAAAAGTGGTATAACATTATGTAATGAATCAAATGTGATAGTTTAGTTTTAGTGATAAACCCTATTATGGTTGGGACGTGAGCATGATGATTCGATTAATGGAAGAGAGAGATTTACCCGAGGTTTTAGACATCTATAATGACATTATTTTAACGAGCAAGGCCGTTTATCGATATGAAACACAGTCGTTGGAAGAAAAAAGGCAATGGTACAAGGAGCAACAAGCAACTGGTAATCCACTGCTGGTTTTCGACGAAAATGGCACTGTAGCCGGCTTTGCAACATATAGTCAGTTCCGTCCATATCCTGGTTATAGGTACACAATGGAGCACTCTGTGTATGTGCATAAGGATCATTATCAAAAGGGAATAGCTACACAGTTAATGCATGAGCTTATTCGAATTGCGGAAGAGCAAGGTGTGAAAACACTAGTAGCAGGCATTGATGGTGAAAACATCGGAAGTATTAAAGTACATGAAAAACTAGGCTTTGAATATGCGGGTACAATTAAAAACGCAGGCTATAAATTTGGACAGTGGCTAGATCTTGTATTTTATCAACTACAGTTAACTGGACCAAAAGCATAGAAAGGGTATGGCATGTCAAATCCTTCAGGCTGAAGACAAACTCTATTTTATTTGCATAAAGCAGTATAGTAATTTAATCGTGAGACCTCGACATTCAGTATTTTGTGAGGAACGTCGAAAAGTATTGTTTTCCTCCATAGTGGATTTTTATGATATTTTAATAAATAGTTATATTCTTTTGGATTAGCTTGTCTACTTATGCTAATGATGAGGAGTTGTTGATTTTTCACGGAGAGTGGCGACTCCTGCGGGATTAGCTTGCGCTGAAAGCCCCGCAGGAACGCAGTGACGAGGAGATTGAAGCCGAGCCCGCGGAAAGCGCCAACTCGGAGTGAACATCAACCTTTGTTTATTGATACAAATTATTTAATGTTTATTCTTTTGACGAAAAGATAAAAGGATATGACAAATGTCATATCCTTTTTATGATGTTTGCTTCTGTTACAGATTATACTCTTGTTTTATGATGAGGTCATAAGGAAAAGGAAACGAGGGAGTAAAAACAATGGCAACAGATCGAGAAAAAACAAAAAAACTGCGCCAGGATGTAGCACCATTTGCGAAATCTGATACAGTTAAAAGTATTTTTCAAATGGTGAATACGATTGTACCTTTAATCGCTTTATGGGTAGCTGGCTATATGTTAGTGGATGTTTCACCATGGTTAACAGCTGGATTAAGTGTAATTTCTGCTGGCTTTGTCGTACGAACATTTATTATTTTCCATGACTGTACACACGGTTCATTTTTCAAAAGTAAAAAAGCAAACGACTGGGTTGGTTTTGTAACTGGGGTGTTCACATCATTCCCGTATGAAAAATGGAAGCGTGAGCATACAATTCACCACGCAACTAGCTCGAACTTAGACAAGCGTGGTATTGGTGATATTGATATGATGACAGTGGAAGAGTATTTAGAAGCATCTAAAGGACAACGTTTATGGTATCGTTTTTACCGTAATCCGTTAGTAATGTTCGGCTTAGGCCCATTATATATGGTATTAGTGTTAAACCGTTTTAATCGTAAGGACGCTAAACAGAAGGAACGCTTTAACACATATTTAACAAATGTCGTTATTGTGGGAATTTGTGTAGCTTTAATTTACTTTATGGGTTGGCAAGCATTTTTATTAGTACAGGGTGTAACATTATTTATTGCTGGTTCTCTTGGTATTTGGTTATTCTATATTCAACATACGTACGAGGATTCTTATTTTGAACATGACTCAGAATGGGATTATGTAAAGGCTGCTGTTGAAGGTAGCTCGTATTATAAATTACCAAAGCTATTACAATGGGCTACAGGTAATATTGGCTTTCACCATGTACATCATTTAGCCCCTCGCGTACCAAACTATAACCTTGAAAAAGTGCATAATGAAACACCGCCATTACACACGGCGACAACAATTACATTACGTAAAAGTTTAGAATCGTTACGCTACAAGTTATATGATGAAGAACAAGGTAAGTTTGTAACTTTTAAAGAAGTTAGTGAAATAATCAAACGAAAAGCAAGAGGCAGTTTCGCTGCTTAGTAGAATTTTTTCAGCCATCTCATTAAGGGGTGGCTGTTTTATATATTTTACTGTCAGGTGTGTTGGCCAGGGAAATATTAGTTTATCGTGTTATAAAAGGCTCATCACCAAAAGTTGTGGATGACATTTTTAAGACGTAGCTTGTATATAAGTTGATTGGAGTGGGGGCTGGGCGACTCCTTGGGGCTCATCGGATGCCCCAGGAAAGCGCCCAGTAGGAACGGAAATCAACCCCATGTTATGAAAATGAGCCAATTACTACAGGGATGTAATTATATGGATAGTGCATTAAAAACCATGTTCAGGCACAAAATTAATTTTCTTGTTATAATAAGGGAAAAGTAGGAAAGAGCGTGAGATTATGATGAGGAAATGGCACAGTATTATTCCGAATAGTCCAATGCTCAGTATATATTTATGGATTATTTTCTGTTTCCTACCGTTTTTCTTCATTTTTAGAAAATCATCCTATATAGAAATATCAATTGGTATTACATTTTTAATGCTATATTTTATCTTCTATCGGTTTTCCATGAATTCGAAAAGCGGTCTTGTTTATATGTGGATTAGCTTTGAAATGGTCATTAATATCGTCATGACCATATTGTATGGCTATGTGTATTTATCAATTTTCACAGCTTTCTTCATTGGGAATATTCGTAAACCTGTTGGCTTCTATATTATGTACGGGCTACATATTGGCTTCACGGTTATTTCGACAGGTGTTGGCTTCTTTGTTGAGCTACACTTATTTTTATCACAACTACCGTTCGTTGTTTTAACGATTCTAGCAGTTGTACTTATGCCACTAACGATTTATTCAAAAAATAAACGTGAAAATTTAGAGGGGCAGCTTGAGACTGCTAATGAACGAATAGCTGAGTTAATTATTTTTGAGGAACGACAACGTATTGCTCGTGACTTACATGATACTCTCGGTCAAAAGTTATCAATGATAGGACTAAAAAGTGACTTAGCTTCAAGATTAATTGAACGAGATCCACAGCAGGCTCTAACGGAGATTAAGGATATTCGTCAAACAGCGAGCATCGCATTAAAAGAGGTACGTGAATTAGTATCAGGTATGCGAACAGCTAGGTTTGAAGACGAGCTTATGCGTATTTCTCAAATATTAAAGGCAGCCGAAATGGAATTCGTATTTCATGGTGATAAAGATTCATTGCAAGTACCACCACTTGTAGAAAATGTATTATCCATGTGCTTAAAAGAGGCGGTTAATAATGTCGTTAAGCATAGTGGCGCTACAAAATGCGAAATTGCCTTCCATCAAAATTTTAAGGAAGTATATTTAATAGTCCGTGATAATGGACAAGGAATCACGAAAAAGCAAGCATGGAAAACTGGTAATGGATTAAAGGGAATGCGTGAACGCTTAGAGTTTATAAACGGTTCCTTTAAAATCGAAAGTGAAGAGGGCACTACATTAACAGTGTCGATTCCAGTGGCGATTACGCATCAGAAGGTCAAAGAAAATCTGAAGAACATATAGAAAAGAGGATTGTGACATGATACGAATTGTAATTGCTGAAGATCAGGGGATGCTATTAGGCGCACTTCGTTCTTTACTTAGTATGGAAGATGATATGGAGGTCGTCGGCTTAGCAAAAAATGGTGAGGAAGCATTGGCGCTTGTAGAAGAGCATCAGCCTGATATTTGTATTATGGATATTGAAATGCCGGTGAAAACTGGACTGGATACTGCCGAGGAACTGCATTGCTTAGGTTCGGATTGTAAAGTGATTATATTAACGACATTTGCAAGGCCAGGTTATTTTGAACGTGCAAGAAAGGCTAGTGTTCGTGGCTATCTACTAAAGGATAGTCCGATCGAAGAATTGGTCAGTGCCATTCGCACAATTATGGATGGCAAAAGAATTTATGCGCCTGAACTCGTTGACTTTGTCTATGAGGATGATAGTGAAAATCCATTAACAGACCGTGAGAGCCAAGTACTGACACTTGTTGCAGAGGGGAAGACGACAAAAGAAATTGCTGCAGAATTATTTTTATCGGCAGGAACTGTCCGCAACTATATCTCAACTATTTTAGAAAAATTAAATGTAGGGAATCGTATTGAAGCTATTGCACGCTTTAAAGAAAAAGGGTGGAATAAATAAAGAAAAGCATTAATACCCTTATACCTAAGAAAGGGTATGGGTTAAAAATAGACTTAAGGCATTGGATAATTTAAATTCAGTGCCTTTTGTCATTTTAAAAAGATATTAGGATATTGTATATTTTGACTATTAATGATAAGATTTAGTAAACTTTAAACATTTTAATGGGAAGGATGGAAGTAATTATGAGAAAAATTATAAAAGTTACTTCAACAGCATTATTAGCAACAACATTCGCTGTAACTAGCGCATATCCTTCAGCCGTTTCTGCTGCAAGCAACGATATGGTGGATCCAGTAGTTGAGACGGAGACATCTATCCCATTACAAAGTAGTATGGATCTAGCTGTTCAGGCGGCATTAGTCGGTCCTGAAATCAAAAAATTAAATGTACTAGGTCATGAATTTAATGTAAAACCAGCTTCTATTTCGAAAAAGAATGATCTAACAGTTGTAAATGGACAAATCTCCCATCACTTAAGCTGGCGTCCGGATGATCAGTTATACTACCGTATTGATATAGAAAATGGAGAAGTAAAGCAAGTGGAGATTAAAATTGACCGAGGAGGTTGGACAAGTTTATCTGCTCCATTTATTGCTACATTAGCACAAAAAAATGATATTCCGATTACGCTCGAAATGATCCAAGAGCTTGGGCAAAAATTGGGTAGTTTTATTGATGGTAAATGGGAGTATGCAGCAGAAGCAATTGTTTCAACTATTGCTTTACATGTTGAATAATTTTAACTTCTTAAGTCTCCTACCTCTATTAGTGATGAGATGAATGAAGGTTTAAGAACTTTTCAACGGTGTCCAAACATCCGATGAAAGAAGTTAAGGCTCCGGACGCAATTATGCCGAGGCGTAATTGATTCAGTGTCAGTGGGGCTTTTCTTCATCCCCACTGATTATTTTTATTACACATTTTTTACGAACTCTCAATGATTGGAATTACTCTTATGGGAACAACAAATAAACTGAGAATCTGAAATCAAGCAGTGAGGGAAGCAGCTTAGTGCCTGTGGAAAGTAATTAAAGCCAGAAGCTTATTCAATTAAGCTTCTGGCTTCTTTATGTGGGACCTTATTTTTTACGTTTTGTTAAACGTCCAAGAACGAATGCACCTGCTGCTACAGCAAGGACGGTGTTCGTTTTTTTCGTAAATACTTGCTTTGTAACAAGATTAAGATTTTGGGGACGCTCCGCTAAACGGCGCATAAAGTAGCCGTACCAATCTTCGCCGAATGGCACATATACACAGAAGTTATAGCCTTCTTTAGCAAGCTCTTTTTGCATGTCTGTACGGAAACCGTAAAGCATTTGGAACTCGAATTTATCGAGTGGAATATTATTGTCAGCTACAAAGCGTTTTACGTGTGCAATAACATTATGGTCATGTGTTGCTATAGACGTAAATTTACCGTGTAGTAAATGATATTCGATTAGCTCAATGAAGTTTAAATCAATATCTAATTTATCTTGGAAAGCAACATCCACAGGTTCCTTATAAGCACCTTTTACGATACGTAGACGATAGTCTTTGAATTTCTCAATATCGTCTTTCGCGCGGTAAAAGTAAGATTGGATAACAGTGCCTACATTATTAAATGTTTTGGATAGCTCTTCAACCATATCAAAGGATGTTTGCAAACGACCGTAGTCTTCCATATCAAAATTAACAAATATATCATATGCTGCTGCTTTCTCTACAATCTCATATAAATTGTCGTAGCAAAAATCAACATCAATATCTAAGCCTAATTGAGAGGGCTTTAACGAAATATGCGCATCAACGCTGTTTTCATGAATAGCTTCAATAACAGCAAGGATTTGTTCTTTAGCTTTAGTTGCTTCTTCTTCAGTTGAAACAAACTCCCCTAAATTATCTACTGTGCAAGAGATATTTTGTGCGTTAAGCTCTTTGATGCTCGCAATCGTTTCTTCAATATTTGTACCAGCTACTACACTTTGCGCTCCTAATTTTAGACCGTATTTTTTTGCAGTACTATTTAATAGTTGGTTTTCAGATAAATGGATGAAAAAATCGCGTAATAACATGGTCATTCTCCTCACTGCATTTTTCTTTTTAGTATAACATAATTTAGAAAATATATATTGTTTTCAATATAACAATTATTTCATTTCAAGTATTTGCATGCGTTCGTTAAAAAGTGCAGGATAGCTTAAAAAACCTATCATTATGCTCGATAATGTCGCAGTCGTTAGAAGGGCGAAAATGATTAATAGCTGAAATTGCACCGCTTGAATAGGGTCTGCACCACCGATAATTTGACCGCTCATCATACCTGGCAATTGAACGAGTCCAATAGTTTTCTGGCTCTCAATTGTAGGGATCATACTTGCTTTTACCGCATTGATTAGTTGTTGATGAATTGCCTGTTTTGGTGTGCCTCCCAACGATAAAATTAACTCAATTTCATTATGGTGACTAGTGATTTCTGCTGTAAAACGATTTAAAAATAGGATGGATAAAACCATAGAATTACCAATCAGCATGCCGCTAATCGGAATAATATACTGCGCAGTTGCTGGTATAATATTAAAACCGAGCAAAACACCTTGAGTAACAACTTCTATCACGATAAGAGTTAACGCTATTTTCCACGTAATCCCTTTTATACCTTTCCCTTTTTTACGAGCATTTAATGTCGCTACTAAAATCATTAAAGCAATCATAAGGAAAATATAAATATAGCTTTGGGCATCAAAGACAAATTTTAAAATATAACCTACTGCAAGCAGTTGAATAATAGAACGAATAGTAGCTATGATTGTATCTTTTTCGAGTCCAAGCTTTAAAGTTTTTGATAGTATAATTGGTATTAATACAAAAATTAATGTTAGAGATAGTGTTGTATATGTCATGCATTCACCCCCTGTACAAATTCTAAGACACGTGGATTTGTAGGGGCGCTAAGTAAGGAACTTTTTCCTGTTTCAATAAGCTCACCATCCATCATAACCCATGTATAGTGCCCGATTGACAGTGCTTGCTGTAAATTATGAGTTATCCAGATCATTGTAACATTGTATTTTTTATTAATTGTAGCAATTAGTGTCTCAATTTCCTGAACGGATTGACGATCTAGTGCAGATGTGATTTCATCTAATAATAAAATGGAGGATTGATTGATAAGTGTTCGTGCAATAGAGACTTTTTGTCGTTGTCCACCTGATAATTTATTTGTAGGGCGTTGTAAAAAGCTTTGATCAAGTCCAACATCTTGTAAATATTGGATAGCCTCTTGCTCCGTCAGCTTTTTTCCTTGTAACGAACGAGGAAGTGCAAGATTTTCAAATACAGTTCCTGCTATCATGGGTGCTGCTTGAAGAGCCATACTTACATGTCTTCTTAAAGCGGTTGGCTCGTATGTAGAAATATGTTGGTTATCAATTAATATTTGACCATCTGTAGGTGATAATAGTCCATTGCACAATTTAAGTAGAGTTGTTTTACCAGCACCTGAAGGGCCGACTAATGTTGTGATTTTTCCTTTAGGGAATGATCCAGTAATCAAATTTAATATCGTCTTGTCATTCGCTGAAAAGCTAACCTGTTGAAAGTGAATAGCAGGCTCGTATGACGTATTCATATAGTGAAAACTCCTTTATAATAATAAGTAAAATAACTGTAGCATGAAACGAATGGAAGCTAAAGTTATTTAACATTTTTCAGGCTATAATTAAGGGGGATAGAGAATGGATGTATTATATGTAGACACACTAACATATGTACAAGGCAATATGTATATCGTTGCATCAGATGAAGGTCTTGTATATATCGGAACACCGAATGCGCCATTTGAAGAGGTGGAAGTGTGGGCGAAAAAGCCTTTTAAAGGCTATCGATTTGAAGAGAATAAAGAAAAGTTACAGGGCTATGTTAAGCAATTTACTGCCTATTTTAATAAAGAACTTACTGAATTTAATTTGCCAATACATGTAAAAGGAACACCGTTTCAACTAGCGGTATGGGATGCGTTGAAGGAGCTACCATATGGTGCAACTACAACGTATTCAGATATTGCACACCGCATCGGTAATCCGAAAGCAGTAAGAGCTGTAGGTAGTGCAATTGGTGCTAATCCAATATTAGCAATTATTCCTTGTCATCGTGTGATTGGAAAGAATGGTAAGCTAACAGGTTTTCGTAGTGGACTAGCTATGAAAGAATTTTTACTTGAACTAGAAAAAGTCTAAAGACAGGCGATTTGTCTAAAGTGGTTTAAACATCGTATTGAGTAGATTCCTCTCTGACAGGCAATTGCGCAGAGTTTCTCTTAAATTGATCAATACGCCTATCCAGGTGAGTAAACTGTTCTTGGATGATAATCAAATTGGAAAAGAATCTGCATGACATATATAGGATGCCGAGCAGATTCTTGTTTTTGAAGGAAAATCGACACTAGACATGTTCTTCGTGAACATTGTTATGTGCTTTACCGAAGTGAGTTAAACGATGAGCAAATGTTTCTCCTCGTACGGCAGAGCCTTTGAAAATATCTTGAAATTCATAAGCTGGAGCACCATGTTCGATGACATCTAAGCCGGCGACTTCTTCTTCAGCAGAAACACGTAATGGCACAATTGCTTTTATAATAAACAAACCAGCTGCTACTGAAACGCTAACCCAGGCAATTGTAGCAATAACCCCAATGGCTTGCACGCCTAATAGACTGAAGCCTCCTCCATAAAATAATCCTTGACCACCAATATCGAACAAGCCGACTGCAAGAGTACCCCAAACACCACAAATACCATGAACAGCAATCGCGCCAACAGGATCATCGACTTTTAATTTCCATTCAATGAAGCGGACGCCCTCGACCAATAATGGAGCAGCAATTAATCCAATCATCATTGAACCGACAATACTAACATTAGCAGCACCAGCGGTAATACCTACGAGCCCTGCTAAAGCACCGTTTAATGTAAGTGAGCCATCGATATGACCATATCGAAACTTCGTATAAAAGGCAGTAGCCACAACCCCAGCAGCAGCTGCGAAAAATGTATTTGCAATTACACTAGGAACAAGTTCAGGATCAGCCGCTAATGTAGAAGCCCCGTTGAAGCCAAACCAGCCAAACCAAAGTAAAAATACCCCTAAAGCTCCTAATGGAATACTATGTCCTGTAATAACGTTAACATGACCATTTTCATATTTACCAAGACGTGGACCAACCATTACCGCTGCTACAAATGCCGCTATAGCACCTGTTAAGTGAACAACGGTAGATCCAGCGAAGTCGATAAAACCAAGATCTGTTAACCAACCTTGACCACTCCAGACCCAATGGCCAACAACGGGATAAACGAGAAGCGACATGAGAATAATAACGCCGACGTAAGCAAAAATATTAGTACGTTCTGCCACTGCTCCAGATAAAATCGTTGCGCCAGTTGCTGCAAACATTGTTTGGAAAATAAAGAAGGAAAGATCATCTACACCATGTAAGGCAAAGCCACTTGTACCGAAGATGCCGCCAGCTGTATCACCAAACATAATAGCGTAACCACATAGAAAATAGACAATACCGCCAAGTGAAATAGTAAGGAAGTTTTTCATTATAATATTGACTGCGTTTTTTGAACGCGTAAAGCCAGCTTCGACCATCGCAAACCCTGCATGCATAAAGAATACTAAAATAGTACCGAGCATCACCCAAACTAAATTTACAGATAATATTATTTCATCCATATATATCGCCCCCTTATTCTACTGCAATCGATCCGACTTCTTTTGTGCGGATACGAATTGCTTGTTCTACCGGGTAAATAAAGATTTTACCGTCTCCAACCTTACCGGTTGCTGCATCACGTAATAAAACTTTCACGATAGGATCTACTTTTTCGTCATCAACAATCATTTCTAATTTCAACTTAGGTAAAAATTCAATTTCATAGGTATTTCCGCGAAATAACCCTGTACGTCCTAATTGGCGACCGCAGCCAGCAATTTCAGAAACACTGAGCCCTGCAATTCCTTCTTGAGCAAGACCGTCCCTGACGGCGCCGAAAACTTCGGGACGAATGATTGCTTCTAATTTTTTCATCAATACCAGCTCCTTGTGTAAGTTTAATTTACATGTTAAAGCGGTATGAAAAACAGTGCAATTGTTTTTTGAATATCTATGTTATGTTTTGTTACATAGTATATTACGGAATTCGTAATAGTTTGCTGAAAAGGTTTTTATAAGGGGAATGAAAGCGGTACTAAAAAATGTGTCTAATTTGTGTGCGGTTCTAAATTTTCTGATTATTCATGTGAGGAAATCTAACATTAAAGTAGAAGGATGTAATACGCAAGAATTTGGGTATATAGTGTATACTAGGACTAATTATCAAAGCGGAAGAAGGGGTTTCTTGTGAGATCAAACTATGCAGATGATAGCTTAGCGCTACACACAGACTTGTACCAAATCAATATGGCAGAATCGTATTGGGCGGATGGTATACATAATAGAAAAGCAGTTTTCGAATTATATTTTAGAAAATTACCTTTTGGCAATGGTTATGCTATTTTTGCGGGCTTAGAGAGAATGCTTGAATATTTACGTGATTTTCGTTTCAGTGATTCGGACATTGCGTATTTGCGTGAAGAGGTTGGGTATAAAGAGGATTTTATCGAGTATTTAAAAAATATTCGATTTACTGGGGATATGTATTCTATGGTGGAAGGAGAGCTTGTTTTCGCTAATGAACCAATTGTCCGTATTGAAGCACCGTTAGTAGAGGCGCAGCTAATTGAAACCGCATTACTTAACATTGTGAACTACCAAACCTTAATTGCAACAAAGGCTAGTCGTATTAAACAAATTATAAAAAATGAAGCGGCGATGGAGTTCGGTACGCGACGTGCTCAAGAGATGGATGCAGCAATTTGGGGAACGCGTGCAGCATTTATAGGTGGGTTTGCTTCAACTAGTAATGTTCGTGCAGGTAAACTCTTTAATATACCGGTATCAGGTACTCATGCACATGCACTTGTTCAAGCCTATAAAAATGATTATGATGCGTTTCATGCCTATGCGAAACGTCATCGCGATTGTGTATTTCTTGTGGATACTTACAATACGTTAAAATCAGGTGTGCCAACAGCCATTAAAGTGGCGAAGGAGCTTGGTGACAAAATTAATTTTATTGGAATTCGTTTAGATAGTGGAGATATAGCTTTCTTGTCAAAAGAAGCTCGTCGCATGTTAGATGAAGCGGGTTTTAAGAATGCTAAAATTATCGTATCGAATGACTTAGATGAATATACGATCTTAAACTTAAAGGCTCAAGGTGCAAAAGTTGATGTGTGGGGAATAGGCACAAAGCTTATTACAGCTTACGACCAACCAGCTTTAGGCGCTGTTTATAAAATGGTCGCTATTGAAAATAATGAAGGGCATTTAGAAGATACGATTAAAATTTCTGCGAATGCCGAAAAGGTATCGACGCCAGGTCTAAAAAATGTATATCGCATTATTGATAGAAAGAATGGTAAGGCAGAGGGAGATTACATTACGATGCAAGATGAAAATCCTCAATCAGAGGAGCGCATTAAAATGTTCCACCCTGTTCATACATTCGTATCAAAATTTGTAACGAACTTTGAAGCAAAGAATTTACAGCAGCTTGTGATTAAAAATGGTGAAATTAATTATCAAAATCCGACTTTGGAAGAAATGCGCGACTATGCAGCTGATAATTTAGAGTTGTTATGGGATGAATATAAACGTGCCATGAATCCTGAAGAATACCCAGTCGATTTAAGTCAAAAATGCTGGAATAATAAAATGCGCAATATTGAAGAAGTACGTGAAATGGTCAATCGATTGTAAAACGTAAGGAGTGAAGGCAAAATGACATTACAGCAAGAAATCATTAAGGAATTACGTGTATTACCGACTATTGATGTACAAGAGGAAATTCGCAAATCCATTGATTTTTTAAAGGAATATGCGCGTCATTATAGCTTTGTAAAAGGATTTGTTCTTGGGATATCAGGTGGACAAGACTCCACATTAACTGGTAAGCTAGCGCAGCTCGCGGTTGACGAGTTAAATGCTGAGGTGGGCGAAGCGAAGTATTCATTTTGGGCTGTTCGCTTACCATATGGTGTGCAAGCTGATGAAAAGGACTGTCAGGATGCGATTGACTATATAAAACCTACAAAAACTTATACGGTAAACATAAAAGATGCCGTCGATGCTAGTATTCAAGCATTAGTAAATGCAGGTATTAAGGTAAGTGATTTTGTAAAAGGTAATGAAAAGGCACGTGAACGAATGAAGGTGCAGTATTCTATTGCTGCTATGAATAATGCTGTTGTGCTAGGGACAGATCATGCTGCCGAGGCAATTACAGGTTTTTACACGAAGTTTGGGGATGGTGGTGCAGATTTAATGCCAATCTTCCGTCTTAATAAGCACCAGGGTAAGCAGTTATTAGCTGCACTTGATTGCCCGGAGCATTTATATTTAAAGATACCAACTGCGGACTTAGAGGAAAATCGACCTTCATTACCAGACGAAGCAGCCCTTGGTGTAACATATGACCAAATTGATGATTATTTAGAAGGGAAGGAAATCCCTGACGGAGCTCGTAAAACGTTAGAAGGACACTATTTACGTTCTCAGCATAAACGTCACATGCCAATTACAATATTTGATGATTTTTGGAAGTAATGTATATATGAGTCTCATTATCGATAGTTGGGGATGATTTGTTAAAACGTATGCCATATATATAAGTTGATCTTCGTTACGGCTGGGCGACTCCTCCGGGATCAGCAATAGAGGAACGAAGGCTAAAACCATCACGTCCTGTGATAACGCCTTCGTGACCAACATCGGCAATGTTTTATCTGTGCGAAAGCGAAGCGACAGCAACAATGTATTATCTGTGCGAAAGCGAAGCGACAGCAACAACAAAGCGCCAGTCGGAACGGAAATCAACCCCACGTTATGATGATGAGTAATATTTGAGAAAAGAGTTATAAGAAAAAGTGATAAACACTTTTGAAGATAGCTCTTTTCTCTTATTTTTATGTAATTTGGTTCTACGTTATTAAATCCTAGCATATAATGTCGATATAAATACCTATATAGTTGATAAAAAGTAAAGGAGGGTAATTATTTATGAGGACTTCTAGAGTGAGTGCAACGACTAGTAGTATATTTCGAAACGAACAACAGTATCTACATGCGGGAGATTTAAGCCACAATTTCGGACAAAATCCGAAACAACAATTTAAAAATAGTATGCAAAAAAATAAAGATAAAAAGCATATGAGTAACACTGGACAATTTCAGCAGCAACGTCCCAATAACATAGAGGCAAGTTATTTGGACAGTGCATACGATTTAGAAATACGCAATGAATTAAATGAAACTGCCGTTAAACTAAGTCTTGTCAGTAAGCAAAAGAAGCTTCTCAATAGTTACCGCTCTTCTATATAACATCATATATCGAACTCTCTACATCATTCTGGGTGTAGAGAGTTTTTTTATGTTGAAAAACAAAATGGTGTCAATGAAATCTTTAAGAATGTTGTGGACTTTAAATGAAGATAATTTCTGTTCCAAGTTACTCGCTTTCCTGTAGATCAAGAAAACATTTGTGCTATCGCTTTGTTTTCGCACAGACAAAACCATTTGTTGCTGAAGTTTCGCTTTATCACTATAAATAGAATGACATGCTAGAAGATACATGCCTTGGCGAAGTGGGTGATCTTCATTCCAACAGGGTGACTCCTTGGGGATCAGCGTCACAGATGAGACATTGGAGCGAAGCGGCTCGACGCTCGCTCGCAGGAAAGCGAGTAGCCCGTAGCGGAAATCAGAGCCTTCTAATTAATCATAATGGATAAAAATGGTTAATCAACACGCATATATTTTTTATTCAAAATATTTGAAGTCGAGATGTTCAATGAATATTCAAGGTAATTTTTCCAATACTTCACAGCTATTTTTAACTTATTTCACAACTTACCTGTAAAGTATGTAATAGAAACAGAAAAAAAGAAATTGGGGGAAGCAGTTGTGAAAAAATTATGGTTACCTGTACTAGCAGTATTACTTTTACTCGCGGCTTGTGGTACAGAAAAAGAGCAAGTTAAGGATGAAGAATCGAAGCAAGATGTTGCGGCAAATGAAGCAGAAGTAAAGGATAAATCTGTGCAAGTCGCTTCTTTAGTTGATCCACGTTTACAAGAGCCAAAAGAAGATACAGTGTGTGAAATGTGTAATATGAAAGTATATATGAAGGACGAAGAGATGGGTGAATTCTCTACCCAAGCAATAAAAGAGGATGGAACAATTGCTTTTTATGATGACATAGGCTGTTTAGTAAATGCTGAGGTTGCAAATGAGGAAAAGAATGAAAAATTTGTGCGTGATTATATTACGAAGGATTGGACGAAGGTTGATGATGTGACAATCGTCAAAACAGACCTAAAGTCTCCAATGAACTGGGGATATATTTATTTCATCAATAAAGCCGATGCAGACAAATATATAGCTGATAATCCAAATGCACATGTAGAGGAATTACAAAAAATTAAAGATGAAGCATTAGAGCGTCGTAAAAAGAAAATGCAAGAAAAAGCTGAAAAAGAAGCCAATGGTGAATCTGATTCTATGCATATGGAAGAGATGAATCAGGATAGTCAAGGTCATAGTCATTAGTCGAATGGACTAGGGGGAATTCCTCTAGTCTTTTCGTGCTGAACTGGGAGGTAAGGATTGGTGAAAAAAATAGGGTTTGCCTTATTGTTTTTTCTGTTCATGAGCCAGACAGTATATGCCGATTTTGATATGCAGGCTGCAATTGATGCAGCGAGGCCTGGTGAGATCGTTCATATTCCTGCTGGTCGTTACCAAGGTAATTTTATTGTGACAAAACCGATAACGTTACAAGGTGAAGAGGGAACTGAACTTATTGGTGAAAGAGACAAGCCGGCACTTCGAATTGAAAATACTGCCAAAGTCACTGTAGAAAATATAACATTATCAGGAAAAAACAAAGCTATTGTTGCTAGTGATGTAGATGGACTTGAGCTACGTAAATTACAAATTAAAGATGTTCATACAGGCGTTCATATACAACGCTCCAAAAATGTGCGTATACATGAAGTTAATGTGGCTGGTAGTGAGGCGCATTATTCCCAAAAAGGTAATGGGGTGGCTGTTTTTAAGAGTGAGGACATCACTATCGAAGGTAATACGATTGAGCGAGTGCAGGATGGAATTTATGTAGAGGAGGTAACGCGTGTCGTTGTTCAACGAAATAAGGTGACGAGCAGCCGTTACGGTACGCATTTTATGTATACGAGTGATGCTGAAGCACTTTTTAATACATATCTTCATAATGTTACTGGCCTTATGATTATGATGACAACAGACATTCTCCTTGAAAATAATACAGTAGCTAATCATTTTGATTTTAATGGCTACGGTATGCTGCTGTATGATGTACAGCAAGCAAAAATTAAGCTTAACACCATCAAGAATAATCGAACTGGTGTAGCTTTGCAGAAAAGTTCAAATATCCAAATTGAAACAAATGATTTTCAGATGAATCAAACAGCACTTGAGGGCACAAAAGTAAATGGCGACACGACGGCTAGTAGTAATAACTTTACAGGTAATATATTAACGGCACGCTCCGATAAGCAAGGCTTTCAACTAGTAAGTAACTATTATGATGATTATTCGGGGATTGATTTAAAAGACAATGGTTTCGGCGATATCCCGTATGTGGCTGTGTCAAGCTTTGGTCAATGGATGGTACGTCAGCCTGTTTACCAATATTTCGTGGCATCTCCGAGTGTCATTTTACTGACATCACTTGATCAGCAAATTAATAAAACTGAAAAGAATATGCTCATTGATAATACTCCGAGGTTGGTAATGAAAGATACGAAGGAAAAGAACAAGGTGAATATGGTGCAAATGCTAGTAGGTCTATTCTTGACATTAAGTAGTTTATGGCTATGGAAAAGAGGAATAACAGAATGAAGAAATGGATAATGATTGTAATGTTATGTTGTGCTGTGCTGATGGGCTGTAGTGAAAAAACATATGAGCCACGTGAAATAGTTAGTGAAACTGATGTTTGTAAAATATGCAATATGAGTATAGTTCACAATGAATATGCTGGTCAGATTGCATTGAAGAATGGTGATTATGAAATTTTTGATGATATTGGCTGTCTTATGGAATATATTGAAGCAAATGGAGAAGATGAGGTTGGAGCAGCCTATATTAAAGATGCAGCAAAAAATGAATGGATTGACGTTATTAAAGCTGTATATGTGTACAACAAGGATTATTGGACGCCGATGAATTATGGGGTAGTTGCATTCGATACGAAGGAAGCGGCACAGGAGTGGATGGTTTCTGAGGGGGAAGGTCAGCTACTTGCTTATACAGATTTACATGATTTTAAATGGGGGATCCATAAGTAATGTATAGTATGCTTATCAAACTTGAATTGAAGCAAATGCTTAGAAGTCGTTGGATGCAATTGGTCGGTATACTTTTCACATTCGTTTTTACAGCTATCATTGTCATTCAGCAAATGGCACTACCAGATGTAGAGGGCTTTACACGACAAACAGCCTCGTTTTTAAATGTATTGCTGTTTTTATTACCACTGTTTATATTAACAATCGGAAGTATGAGTGTAGCTGGTGACGTGGAATCAGGTTGGTTTTCTTTATTAAAGACATATCCGATGACACGTACGCAGTATATTGCAGGAAAGTATATTGCATCCGTACTGGCCTTTTTATTGGTCGTTGCAGTGGCGTTTGGAGCTATATTAGCACTTGGTGGATTTTTAGGTGGAGTACGTTTACCGTTTATTTTCATTATCCTAACACTGCTATGTATATTCATTTTTGTGTCATTGGCCATTGCAGTTGGAGCATTTGCGAAAACAAGATTATTTTCATTGTCGTTATCACTTGTTTTTTGGTCAATTTTTTTATTGCTTATTTCTTACGCTTTAATGGCTATTGGAACCGTCGTGGCGGGGCACGTTCTACAAAAGCTGACAGTTTTGGCGATACACATTAATCCTGTGGAGTGGCTACGCTTTGGCTACTTCATTTTTACAGATCAGGCTAGCGTACTTGGACCAGCATTTTATAAAGTAACGCAGTTTTATTCGTCACCACTAGGCTACGCAGTGTACGTGGCGGTGACATTACTTTGGATAACATGTCCATTAGCTTACGCTAGTATGCTTTTGAAGAAAGGGGATAGAAGATGATGCTATTAGAAACAAAGAAGTTATCGAATATCTATGATAATAATAGAGGTCTTCAAGAAGCCTCCTTTTCTTTGCGGGCAGGGCGTATTTTAGCACTTGTAGGAGGAAATGGTGCTGGAAAGAGTACTTTAATTCGCTTGCTAACTGGGCAGGAAAAACAAAAATCGGGAGAAATAATATGGCATAAACCACAAGCTATTCGATACATGCCTGATGATGTGGATTTTCCTTCTATGTTAACAGCAACAGAAATTTTGCAGCTACTAGCTTCTTTAAAGCAAATTGGTAAAAGCGAACAGGAAGATGTACTGAGACGCGTTGCTTTATGGGATGTTCGAAAGCAAAGAGTGAAGCAATTCTCAAAGGGAATGCGTCAACGGCTTAATCTCGCTCAAAGCTTACTTGGCGATGGCTCCTTGCTTATTTTAGATGAGCCGACTAATGGTCTTGATCCGTTTTGGATTGCAGAGCTGAAAAAAATGATGCTAGAGGAAAAAGCAAGGGGTTGTACTGTAATATTTTCCACACATTTGCTTGCTTTTGCGGAGGAAGTAGCGGACGATGTACTAGTTTTACATGAAGGGGAAATACTTATTTCGGGTGACTTAAAGGAAATACTTTTACAAGAAAATTCAACTTCTTTAGAGAATTTATGGTTAAAAAAATTAAATTTGTAACATTTTGATAGGTAATGACGTTATATACTAGAAGATGGGCTTGTTTGAACGAGAAGTTCAGACAAGCCTTCTTTTCTGCTGAAGTATTATTACTTTTCAGACTCGCTGATTAGGGACAAGCGTGTTGATTAGGAAAATATAGGTTTATTATTGAGTGATAAAAGGGTTTTTTGTTGATATTTTGCTAATGTATGTCCATTTTAACTGATTGTAGCGGAGGGTGATAGACTCTCGCCTGCAGCCTTCATCTTCGGTGTGATGGTAAAATATAGTTAATCAACATGTTTGATTACTTTTCCCGCTAAATAATTGCAATTTGCTCAAACTGTAGGGATAAAGCAATAGGGTTTCATATAATTGTGTTACAAAGCAGATTTCGTTATGCTTAAAGTAAGTTATCATGCAATTCAAACAATTGTTGGATGAAATAGGAGGTTTTTTGATTTATGAATTCACAAATACAAAATGTATTAGAGAATATAGAAAAAGTAATGATAGGCAAAAGAGAGGTTGCAGAGCTTAGCATAGTTGCCATGTTGGCAAGGGGACATGTCTTGCTTGAGGACGTGCCAGGTGTCGGTAAAACAATGATGGTGCGGGCACTAGCAAAATCGTGTGATGCACAGTTCAAAAGGATTCAATTTACACCTGATTTATTGCCCTCAGATGTTGTAGGAGTATCTATTTATAATCCGAAGACGCTAGAATTCGAATTTCGACCTGGTCCGATCATGGGAGATGTAATTTTAGCGGATGAAATTAACCGTACATCTCCGAAAACACAGTCTGCTTTGCTGGAGGGAATGGAGGAAGCTTCCGTTACAATTGATGGTAAAACCCTGACAATTAATCAACCGTTTTTTGTAATGGCCACTCAAAATCCAATTGAGCATGAAGGCACATATCCGTTACCAGAAGCACAACTCGATCGTTTCTTATTAAAAATAAAAATGGGCTATCCTACAAGAGGGCAAGAAGTGGAGATTCTACGTCGAGCTGAACATGGTAAGCCGATTGAGAAAATTGAAGCTGTGCTAACAGTTGCGCAATTAATTGAATTACAGGAGCTTGTACAGGGTGTGTATGTTGAAGATTCTGTTAAAAATTATATGGTTGAGCTAGCGACTCAAACACGGGAAAATAACTATGTCCATTTAGGGGTAAGTCCTCGAGCGACAATTGCTTTAATGAAAGCCTCACAAGCTTATGCGTTTATAAAAGGGCGTAGTTATGTTACGCCTGATGATGTCCAATATTTAGTACCATTTGTCTTTAGCCATCGTTTAGTATTAAAACCAGATGCGCGTTATGATAACGTGGCAGCAGAGGAAATTATTGAACGTATTATTGCGAATACACCTGTCCCAACAAAGAGGTTTGCGGAGCAATGAAGAAATGGCGAGCTTTTATAGAGAAAAGTAAACATTTCTTATTAGTATCTTCGTTAATAATCATAACGTTTTGCTATGCCATGTTCCAAGGAGGGTTTGTTAGCTGGTTTGTATTTTTTACAGTGAGTCCGTTTTTGTTGTATGCATTTATTTTCTTACTAGTGAAAGAAGATATTTTACTTGTGGAACGCAAAATTGAGCCCTCTCGTGTTGAGAGTGGACAATCTGCTAAGGTTACAATTACGGTGGAACGAAAATCACGTTTTCCGTTTGTTTATATGATGATGGAGGAGCTTGTGAACAGCGAAGCCCTTGTTCAATCGAAAGTGCAAGGAACGAATGCCATTAAGTTCGTAGGCTTCAGGAAAAAATTTAGCTGGAATTACATGCTGGAAAATATGCCCCGTGGCGAGCATCGTTACTTAGGTGTTAATATTGTTTTCTGTGATTTTTTTGGCTGGGCAAAAAAACGAGTTGCGGCAGAAAAGGAACAAGTCATTTTAATTTATCCGAGAGTAAGAGAGATGAAGTATGCCGCACTTCAAACAAAATTTGATGTTGGTACAATGATGTCGCCTTATTCAATTGTTAAGGATACATCAATGGCTGTTGGCTTACGTGAGTATGTTCCAGGTGACCGTTTTTCTTGGATTCACTGGAAGTCATTTGCGAAAACGCAGACATTGCAATCTAAGGAATTTGAAGATCGTCAATCACAAGAGTTAATGTTGGTACTCCATGCTGAAAAGTCTCCTTTATTTGAGGGGAAAATTGAGCTTGTCGCTTCGATGTTACAAACAATTGTCAAAGAGCGTGGGGATATTTCATTTGTTTCAGCGGGTGCCAAAACGAAGGTGTTTCCGATTATTCAAGGTAATAGGCAGCTAGATCAAGTAATGCATCATTTAGCTGCTATAAAACCTACGGAAACTGTCAAATTCCAATTACGAGATCAGCAAGTCTTTAAGCATGTTGCAACACTACTGTATGTTACGAGTGAAGTATCAGATGAATTACTTCATACTCTTGCCAGTATGGTGAAAGGCTGTATTTGTTTTGTAGTAGCGGAGCAGCCACCTATGCAAACAGAGCTAGCAAAGCGTTATAAGCATATTCAAGTTGTACATGTAAATCCAACAGATTATTACCATCTGTTCACGGAGGTGATGAAGCCGTGAAAAAATCACTAGGAAATTTTATAGAATTAGCAATAGCATACGTAATTATTTTTCTAATTTTACGTGAATGGCTTATTCCTGTAATGGAGCTAACAAATACAGGATTGTTTCATTTATTTTTAGTGTTTATCGGTCTATCACTAGTACTTAGCCTATTTCAAGTGCATCCATTATTGTCAGGATTAGTGAAATTTGGCTATATTACTTGGTTTATAGTGTTTGTTTATAGTGAAAATCCTTTTTTATCTGGACAGACATTACCATTTTTAATGAATGAATGGAAATGGAATATGACAACCATTCTTTCGGGCGATTTTGGACAAGTTACGGATGCGTTTAGAACGGTGCTATTCCTTGTGCTTATTTGGATGTTAATCTACCTAATTCATCACTGGATAACAGTGCGAAAAAATATATTCTATTTCTTTGCGTTAACCGTATTCTTTATTGCTACATTAGATACGTTTAGTGACTATGATGGAAAAGTGGCAATTGTTAAAGTTACTGTGCTTGGATTAATAATGACAGGCTTGCTTTTCGTCAAACGCTTATGGCTTCAAGCAGATGCGCCAAGTAATGTAATAGGAAAGTGGAAACTGGTTATACCAATGATTGTTTCGGTAATGCTTGTAAGTGTAGTGGCATTCTTTTTACCTAAGACAGGTCCGACTTGGGCTGATCCAGTGCCTTTTATTCAAGGGGTTGCAGGGCAAGGGGACTTTGGAACAGGTAAAAAAACAGTTGGATACAGCGAGGATGATAGCCAATTAGGGGGGCCGTTTCAAGGTGATAATACACTAATTTTCACAGCAACTTCCCGTGACCGTCATTATTGGCGGATAGATACAAAGGACACTTATACAACGAAGGGCTGGATTCTCTCAGAGGGGAACTTTGGAAAAAATATTTATCAAATCGATACGCCTATCCTAACTTCGTTACAAGCTGGGTCTCCTGAAAATGAACGTCAAATTCAATTGGACATTGCTGCACCAATGCCATTTTTATTGCAAACGTATGGCATGCTATCTGTTTCTGCCCAAGATTCGCCCCTGTTTATTCAGGATGAACGCAATGAAAAAATAGCAATAGAGCAACAAAACGGCGAGTCAAAATTACTATCTAACTATACGATATCTTATAGTGAGCCAGTATATAGCATGGAGCAGCTCCAAATGTCTGACCCGTCCATGCTAGAAACATTAGATTCATCCTTTAATCGTTTTTTACAATTGCCAAACAACCTTCCACAGCGTGTAGGGGATTTGGCAAAAGATATTACTCAGGATAAAACCTCTATATATGATCAAATAAAAGCGGTTGAAACATATTTTTCAACTCATGGCTTTAGATACGATAAAACAGCAGTAGCAATCCCGGCTGAGGATCAAGATTATGTTGATCAGTTTTTATTCGATACCAAAGGTGGCTATTGTGATAATTTCTCAACATCAATGGTCGTGCTACTACGTTCGGCGGGGATACCTGCACGCTGGGTAAAAGGCTTTGCACCTGGTAATCCTGGTCCAATGTCAGATGGTTTACGTGAGTATCAAATTACGAATGATAATGCACACTCGTGGGTGGAAGCATATGTACCTGGAACAGGCTGGATGGAGTTTGAACCAACGATTGGCTTTTCAGGAAATGTGAATATCGATTATGATATAGAGCAAGACACTCCACAGCAAGAGCAAGTACTGCAGCCAGAAAAAAAACAAGAGCAACAAAAGAAGGAAGAGCAAGCACCGAAGAAAGAAACATCCAGCTCAACGTTTAGTTTAGATGCTGTATGGAAATGGGTGAAAAAACTTACTTATGTATGGATTGCTCTAGTCATTTTGATGATCATCGCTGCAATTACTCTGTTTCTGCAACGTAAAACATGGATACCTAAAATGCAAGTGCGTGCATATCGTAAAAAGGAAGCGGACTGGACAAATTTTGATGCTTCTTACCATGTTTTAACGAAGCAATTATCTCGTATTGGATTACGTCGAAAAGATGGTGAGACATTACGAGCATTTGCTGACCGAGTTGATGCATCGTTGGAGACAGAAGAGATGCAAAAACTGACCGCTGTATATGAACAACATATTTATGGTAAGGATAAACAACAGGTTGACTTTGTAAAACTGAAAGAAAGTTGGGAATATTTAATCAATCGCACTATCAGTTGATTTTGATGGGTACAAAGAGTAAAATGAAAAAAATTATATATAATTAGGATTGCTTTCATATAAGTTCGATAATAAGGTTCGGATGTTTCTACGAAATCACCGTAAAAGATTTCTCTATGAAGGTGAATGTTTTGGTTAGGTGAGAAGGTTAGTAAATCACTTTTCTTTGCTACGCATTCGCCTTTATAAATCAAGAGCTTATGAACGCGTAGGAAGTTTTTACTTTCATACGCGTTTTTCTTTGAACATATGAAAAGTTCCTTTAAAAATAGTAGAAGAGGTGGAAATATTGTCAGCTAGCCCTTTATTAGAGCAAGAAAAAATCGTCGTTCTTGACTTCGGTAGCCAATTTAACCAATTGATTACGCGTCGTATCCGTGAATTTGGTGTATTCAGTGAGTTGCATCCACATACGATTACAGCGGAAGAAATTAAAAATATGAACGCAGCAGGTATTATTTTTTCAGGTGGTCCAAACTCTGTTTATGATGAAAATGCCTTCCATGTAGATCCAGCTATTTTCGAATTAGGCTTACCAATCCTAGGTATTTGCTATGGTATGCAATTAATGGCACATACACAGGGCGGTAAGGTTGAAGGTGCTGAAACACGCGAATATGGTAAAGCTGAGATCCAAGTAACAGCTTCAAACAAACTATTCGGTGAGTTACCAACTGAACAAATCGTATGGATGAGCCATGGTGACCATGTAACAGAAGTGCCTGCTGGATTTGAGGTAATCGCAACAAGTGCTGCTTGCCCTATCTCTGCAATGGCAAATGTAGAACGTAAACTATATGCAGTTCAATTCCACCCAGAAGTACGTCACTCTGTATACGGTAACGACTTATTACGTCAGTTCGTGTTCGACATTTGTGAAGCAAAAGGCGATTGGTCAATGGCTAACTTCATTGAGCTTGAAATCGCGAAAATTCGTGAGACAGTGGGCGACAAAAAAGTTTTATGTGCCCTTTCTGGTGGTGTAGACTCATCAGTTGTTGCTGTTCTAATTCATAAAGCAATTGGTGACCAACTAACTTGTATGTTCGTAGACCACAACTTAAACCGTAAAGGTGAAGTTGAGCAAGTTATGAAAACATTCACTGAAGACTTCGACATGAATCTTGTTAAAATTGATGCACGTCAACGATTCATGGATAAACTTGCTGGCGTTTCTGACCCTGAGAAAAAACGTAAAATTATCGGTAACGAATTTATTTACGTATTTGATGAAGAAGCAGCTAAACTTGAAGGAATGGATTTCCTAGCTCAAGGTACGCTTTATACAGATATCATTGAATCTGGTACAGCAACTGCCCAAACTATTAAATCACACCATAACGTTGGTGGTCTTCCAGAAGACATGCAATTCAAATTAATCGAACCACTTAACACGTTATTTAAAGACGAAGTGCGCGCATTAGGATTAGAGCTTGGCCTTGACGAAAAAATCGTTTGGCGTCAACCATTCCCAGGTCCTGGTCTAGGTATCCGTGTACTTGGTGAAGTAACAGAAGAAAAACTAGAAATCGTACGCGAATCTGATTTCATCTTACGTGAAGAGATCGCAAAAGCTGGTCTTGATCGCGACATTTGGCAATACTTCACGGTATTACCTGACATCCGTTCAGTTGGCGTAATGGGCGATGCACGTACGTATGACTATGCAATCGGCATCCGTGCGGTAACATCTATCGACGGTATGACTTCTGACTGGGCACGCATTCCTTGGGATGTACTAGAGAAAATCTCTGTTCGCCTAGTAAACGAAGTGAAACACGTTAACCGCGTGCTGTATGATATTACATCTAAGCCACCTGCGACTATTGAGTGGGAGTAGGACTTACGAATAATATAATCTAAATAGGTTATAAACGCAGTCATACTAATGTCTAAGTTGAATTGTTAAGTACTAATATTGTGATTAACGTACAACTATTTATATTTCAAAAATTAAACTCTCTTTTAGTTATTTATAACAAATAACTAGAAGGGGGGTTTTTATTTTGGTCAAAATTAGTGATTTGATTGATGATTTTAAAATGAATCAGCAAATTCAAGGTCGTAAAGATGAGTATAATGAATTACCATTTGGCGATGAATTATTTTACTAAGTTTTTAATGTTTTTACGGATATATGCAAGGTTAGCAGTACACTAATAAGGTTTACTTCAGTAAAATAAGGTATATTATATTTGTTGAATAGATTCTCTTTAAGGACAAGAAAAGTAGGTGAACAAAGTGGGGAAATATCAATTGGATACCAAAGGTAAGGTAGCTGTGACAAAGTATCATGAAAAACACAAGCCTGCCAAATTTGATAAAAAGCAGCAACTTGAAAAAATACGTGCGGAGTATTTGAAAAAGAAGCAAGAACAAACAGATAAATAATATGAATGAAAACATAGGAAGACTAAAATCTCCCTATGTTTTTCTTATTCGAAGTTCTTTTTTAAAATTGATGATAGAGTTTATTATTCCCATAAATTTCAGATTGAACGAATTTTTCTGTTTTAATAAATAGCGTAAAACTCTTATGTATCAATGGTTAGTGAGTGTGCTGTATGATATTACATCTAAGCCACCTACAACTATTGAGTGGGAATAACCCCCTCATTTTATTTCCTTTTTTAGCATTAAAAATAAGAAAAGCACACCAATTTCTACGATTAGCGGGACAAAAATAATATTTAAATGGAAGAAAATTATACTTATCAAAATAGCTATACAAATAAATATTGAACTATGTCGATAACTTTTTGATTGATAAAAGAATGAATATGGTAACAAATGTGCACCGTAAATAATTGCATATACAGGTAAGACCCACATAGGTGCTTTAATTAATAGAAGAATACAAATAATTAAATATAAAACTTGATTGTTTGTTGCAATCAATAGTCCATTAATCAATGGATTTTCTTTATAAAGTAAATCAACATTTAATATTTTGGCACAAAGAATCGAAACAGGGAACAGCAATGCACCACAAGATAAAATGCCAATATTTTTTATCATTAGATCTAAAGGCAGCAATGCGATTACTGTGATAACTCCCCAAATAAATATGGAGGCCATTATAAAAGGAAGCCCCTTCTTTTGTTTCTGAGCAATATCATTTAGTAGTACTTGTAAGCTAGTATTGAGGTTCATTTCCGTCTCCTTAATTTTCTAGCGATCTATTTAAACTATCCGCTATTTTTTTATTTTCATATTTTGAGAAAAAATAAAATCCGATGATATGACCAATCAACGTTATCACTAAAATTAGCAACAAATAAGGTTTGATAATTTCAAATACTTTCAGTGAAAAAAGATATACACTTCCTATGCCACAGAAAAAATTTAAAAAAGTACTAATAGTAATTTTAGATGTTACTTTTAATGTTGAGTAGTTCCACAAATATGGATAAGCTATACCAAAAACAATCCCCATCAGAACGCTGATACCAATTAAATTCCAAATGTAAAGGAAGTTGACTATTTCTTCGTGAAGATTAAAAATAGTAATTAAAAAAACAATCCAAATCAACCCCAAAAATGAAACGTATAAAAAGCTGTTTTTTAAGTCTTTTATCATATCAATTTCTCCTTAATAGATTTTGCATAATGTCTACTGACAATATACTTATTTTGTTGTTTTGTAATAACTTCCAATCTAGCGTGACTTCCCGAAGCAAATGAGCGTATTTGATTCAAATTCAAAATCATTGAATTATTGATTCTAACCAATCCGAAAGATTCCAAGTAAGATAATTCTTTTAAAATCTTATTCAGCAATAGCTCTGTACCATTTATTAAAAAGATTTTGGTGAAATGACCAGATGCTTCAATTGCCTCGATGTCATTGAGTTCAATCATAACCTGACGATTTGTTTTGAAATCTGTTGCGCTTAATGTTATAGATTGAAAAAAATGCTGTTCAATTGTCGAAAGCAATTCTTTATTCGATGGATTACTGATAATCTCAATTTCAGAAGATGATTGATTGTTTTTCCAAATGTAGTTGAATTTCATGTGGATCTCCTTTCTGTTTTAAGCGTAGCAACACTTCTCAGAACTTACGATGATTTTTCGTTTTGTTGCAAAAAAAATAGACTTTGTTACATTCTTTCAGTTAAATGTCTTTTTACCTTAGAAATCTCCCGCCTCTATAGCTGGGAAGATGAATGCGGATGTAAGTTACTTTTCAACGAATGTGCAAACACCCGTTGAGAGAAGTAAAAATGACAGTATGTTTTTATGGAATTAGGAGTTGAGAAAGTAGAGGATGTTAAGTCGTAATATATCACAGTTCTTGAAATTCTTTCTTTAAGGATTATACTTTCGAAGCGTTAGGTGTAGTAAACTAATGACTATAATATAGGACTCTATGTCGTTGTTTAGGGGGATGGAAATGGAAAATAATATTACGATGATTCATACACTTGCTATTGGTATGCCGAAAGAATTGCATTATAGTAATGGGCGCTCAATGAATACAGGGATTGAAAAACGAAAAGTACAAGAAGTTTATTTGTCCGCTCGTGGATTTGAGGGGGACGATGTAGCAGATAAAAAACATCATGGTGGTCCTGACCGTGCCGTTTGTTTATATCCTGAGGAGCATTACATACAATGGGAACAGGAACTTGGTAAACCGTTACCTACAGCAGCATTCGGTGAAAACTTAACAGTAACGAATATGTTGGAAGCGGATATTTGTATTGGTGATATTTATAAAATAGGTGATGCTGTCATCCAAATTACCCAAGGACGTGTACCATGTAGTACGATTGATAAATATACTGAGGCGAACATATTACTCAAACGTTTAATTGAAACAGGTTATACGGGCTACCTTGCACGTGTACTGGAAGAAGGGACAATCTATGCAGATTCAAAAATTGAACTAGTGGAAAAGCACCCAGCACGTGTTTCAGTTTTGCATTGCAACGAAGTGTATTTTAAAAACAAAGACGCACTTGCGATGAAACGTATACAGGCGATTGATGCATTAGCAGAAGATTGGAAACAAAAATTAGAAAAAAGAATTCAGCACTTACAAAGTAAAGTGATGAATTAAACATAGGTCGATCAAGTCTTTCGTCGGATGTTTGTACACCCGCTGAAAGAAGTTAAAATCCTCTAGAATTCGAATGAGTTCTAGGGGGTTCTTTATTTTATAACTATCGATAAAACGTTTAGTCCTAACCTATTTATGCAAAGATTTTTTAAAATGTGAACATTAAAAAAGAATTTTACACGAACTTTCGTATAACTTTTTTGAAAAATGTTCGGAAATAGGGTTGAAATCTGAAAAGTGAAATGATATATTACGATTGTAAATTAAATATGTCGTCGTATAATGTCGGGGATAAGGCCCGTGAGTTTCTACCAAGTTACCGTAAATAACTTGACTACGATTTTAGTTATATATACCAATGTATAGACACTAATTAATTTCTCACAATAACTGTGATGAAATGTATCGTAGACATGCGACTAGTAGAGTAGTCAGTGTGTCTTTTTTGTTTTCGATATTGAAGACGACCATACGGAGGATTTCTTTAAAATGAAAAAGTATTTCATGTTCGATGAACTAGGAACTAATTATCGCCGCGAAATAATAGGTGGTATTACTACATTCCTTGCCATGGCTTACATTTTAGCTGTTAACCCTGGTATGTTAGAAAATGCAGGAATGGATAAAGGTGCTGTATTCGTAGCTACAGCATTAGCAGCAACAGTAGGTTCTCTGATTATGGGTATATTCGCTAAATTCCCAATTTCACTTGCTCCTGGTATGGGCTTAAACGCATTCTTTGCCTTCACTGTTGTTGGAGCTTACGGTATTCCTTGGCAGACTGGTTTAACAGGTGTTTTCTTCTCAGGGGTTATCTTTATCATTCTTTCGTTAACAGGTATTCGTGAAACAGTAATTAATGCAATTCCAGTACAACTTAAATATGCAGTTTCAGCAGGTATTGGTTTATTTATAACTTTTGTAGGTTTACAAGGGGCAGGTATTATAGTCGCTAGCCCAGCTACATTGGTGACTTTAGGAACATTCACTGGTGCAACTTTACTAGCTGTATTCGGGATTGTCCTTTCAATTATTCTTATTATTAAACTACGTAGTATTGGTATTTTCCTAGGGATGGTTGTAACAGCGATTGTTGGTATGATTACAGGCGTTATTGAACCTCCTACAGCAGTTGTTTCAGCAATTCCGAGTGTGGACTCTACATTTATGGTAGCTTTAGATCCAATTTTCCATGATTTCGGTTCATTATTAAACGTTAAATTTTTAGTAGTTGTCTTAACGTTCTTGTTTGTAGATTTCTTTGATACAGCAGGTACTTTAATGGCAGTTGCGACACAGGCAGGATTAGTAAAAGATAATAAATTACCACGTGCAAGCCGTGCATTGATGGCGGATGCTCTTGCAACAACAATTGGTTCTTTATTTGGTACATCAACAACTACAGCTTATGTTGAGTCAACTTCTGGTGTAGCAGCAGGTGCTCGTTCAGGTTTCTCTGCTGTTGTAACGGCAATGCTATTCTTGGTAGCATTATTCTTCTCACCATTACTCGCTGTGGTAACTCCAGCGGTAACAGCACCAGCTCTAGTTATTGTAGGTGTTCTGATGGTATCTTCATTACGTTTAATCGATTGGGATAAATTCGAAATTGCAGTACCAGCTTTCTTTACAGTAATCATGATGCCTCTTGGTTATTCAATTGCTACTGGTATTGCAATAGGTTTTGTATTCTATCCAATAACAATGCTTTTAGCGGGTCGTAAAAAAGAAATTCACCCTATGATGTACGGATTATTCTTTGTCTTCCTTGCATACTTTATCTGGGTACGCTAATTAGAAAAACATAATCTGAAATATAATCAGCACCTCAATTGTTAGGAATGAAACTAATAATTGCAGGTGCTTTTCTTATTGTTAAAGAAACTAGACTTTTAAGTTGTGAATAACCAAGGGCATAGTTTTCGTCTAGGCTAAAGTGCTACATCCTCGAGGTCGCTTTGATCCCGCTGGCTGGATGTAAACGAGCGCTTTAGCACATTTGTTCTTAGTAAATGTAAAGCTAGTTAATTATAGAAATAATAAAACGAATTTAATGGTAGTGGAAGTTATCAAACGATTTTAGAAATGGTGTAATCTTAATTTCTGTCGAAGAAAAAAGGAGCACCTAATGTATGGAATCAAGAAAAAAGAATTTATAATACTAAATTAAAGTAGTAGTCTTACATGAGTTGGTTTATTAAGAGACACATAGCAATTATGTTTATACAGTAAAGTTGATATATATATATATTATAGAAGAAACTCCTTCTCAATTAATTAGAATAGTTTTATTTTAATAAATCACTTGCAAACTCAATATTAAGGTGATATATTTATAAACGTTGTTACGAAAAACAAACGACAACTTAAAAAATACTAACATAAAGAGTTGACATAGAGTTGACGTTATGTTAAAGTATAAGAAGTCACTTATTTGTGACGAATTAATGAACCTTGAAAACTGAACAAGCAAAACGTAATCAATAAAGTTTTTAGTAGCTAACCTTGAGTTAGTGAAGAAACAAAATTTTGGACATCAAACATGATGCCAGCAAAACAATTTGAGCTAATCAAATTTCTTTTTATGGAGAGTTT
>NZ_LIYL01000045.1:0-82692 GCF_001278875.1 Lysinibacillus sp. FJAT-14222
TCCATAAAAAGAAATTTGATTAGCTCAAATTGTTTTGCTGGCATCATGTTTGATGTCCAAAATTTTGTTTCGTTCACTAACTCAAGGTTAGCTACTAAAAACTTTATTGATTACGTTTTGCTTGTTCAGTTTTCAAGGTTCATTTCGTCGCTGTTTTCTCAGCAGCAACTCTTATATAATATCATGTCGCACATTTTATGTCAACAACTAATTTTATTTAATTTGATTGTTTTCAGTAGATGTCTTAGCGACTTTTATAATACTACACTCTTAATTTAAAAAGGTCAATACTTTTTCTAATAAAATTTTACACCTTTTTATTTCATTGAAAAGCTTCCTATATATTAACCGAGTTAATTTCATAAATTAATCCCCTAAATATCAAGGGTTCTAAAACAATAAAGAACAGGCACCTCCCCAAATTCGGTATAATGGCAGCGTCCAAACTAAACTATACTGAATGAGGGAAATGCCCTATCGTTTTGTTAAATTTAAGTATAAATTAAACAAAAAGACTCTTTCCTTTTCATATAATTCCATTAATACTAATAGATGACCACGATACGGAAAGGAGTTATATAAAAATGTCCTATGTTAATAAACATCTTGCTCGTACCTTAGAACAACAACATAAGCGAAGTGTAAGAGGTTTATTTTTAAAAATTCAAGACTTAAACAATGATTGTACATTATTAAGAAAAAGACTTGAACCACATATCGACTTAGCTGTTTATAAGGATGCTATTGATTATGTTAATCAATTCGTTTCCCACACTACCATCCTCAACTTAAAATTCATTACAAATACACAAAATCTAGAGGTCGTTGTGTTACATGCACTTTTATTAGCGCATATATTAGAAAACAAAGATTCTTATACTTTTGAATATGAACATAAATTACTTCAAGGGTACAGGCATGAAATATTTGCGTTAAATGATCATGCAAAGACACTTTATACTAATCACCAAGAAAAGATGCTTTACTATATGGAGTCTCAACCAACATAAAAAAGACGATCTTCGTAGCGTAGTACTACTAGATCGTCTTTTTATTTTTCTTCTATTGTAATCCTTTAATAATCAGTGATCGAACTGGCAAGAACTGCTCACCTGTATCACCATAAGTAAGAATGACATCATCGCCTTCTTGTAAATAAATTGCAAGTGGTTCTGTTTCTGCACTTACTAAATAGTTTTCCCCGTTATTTAATAAGAATGATACAACTGTAAAGTCACCGAGACGTTCTTTGTATACGCGAAGCACCTTTCCACTAGCATTTTTTTCTTCTGCATGTGAGCTGCCTTCAACCGTAGTTCCGCCTCGACTTAAGGCTGTTTTATATAATTTTAATGCCTCTTTAGGAGTTGTCGCATAAACGGAAATTTCAGGATTTGCCGCAGATACGATGAAATAATTTTGCAAGAAACCATTTGAATCAAGTACCGCTGTTAGCCAACTAGCTTCACCGTAAAAGTTATACAATACTGGCATTTCTCCGGTCCATTTTTTCTCTATAAATTTCTTCTCAATAATTTGCAAATTACCTTGTGAATCCATATAAGAAGAATCTAAATTCCCTGTATAATAGGTTGATTTACCTGTTCGAGCATTTGTTAAAGAATAGCCAAGCATTGAATCCACACCCTCTTTAGGACTCGTAAAGTCTGTGAAATAATACATATCACCTTTCTCGTCAAAAATCGGGCTGACATTTGACTCTGTTCCCTCATCAGAAGGAAGTTTTACATCTTTTTTACCAAACTTACTGTTCCAAAATCCGTGAACATAATTACCGAAATAGCTATTCTGTAAGCTTACTGTCTCAGGAGAAACAGCCCCATCAATAAACTCTGGGATATCCTCTAGCTTGATAACTTCTGATTTTCCTGTCAGCGCATCTACAAGCACTATCCCTTTTACATCGAAGCCGTTACGTCCTGAAATAAATTCACCATATGAACGGATGTAATATGGCTTGCCTTCATCATCTATTTCAAGCTGTACATCTCCATAAAAAATAAGGAGTGGATGTTGTAAACGTATATGACGCTCTAAATTTGCATTTAAGTAAGCAGAAGGAACATACTTCATTTCTTGCTCAACAAATTTAGGATTATCTGCTGAATCCGTTGCACTCATAATAAAATAACCAGGAGTCGTACTACCATTCATCCATTTAAAGAAACTGGAAAACTCAACTGGTGCTATATATACATACTCACCATTCACTTTTTGAATTTGTAAACGGCCTAGCTCATAATAACTTGTATTTGGTACTTGCCCGAACGCCTTTTTCATCTTATTGCGCGCAAATTTTGGAGGAACACTAGCTGGTGTTTGTGTTTCATCGAATGGTTTTATTTCAACCTCTTCCTTCATTTCAGCTGATTTGAATTTTTCGTTCGCATTCCATAAAGGCGCTGATAATACGTATACCGCAACACCTAAACTAGCTAAAAATAAAACACCTTTTATTTTTCTTTCAATACCACTTGCAAGAAGCGCGCCGCCTAATGTTAATAGAATAATAGCAGGCCAAAAAGCAAGCCAGTTTACATCCATTTTTGTCACATATACCGTTATACCAGTAGCTAAAAATCCTAGTACAAATATACCTATGAAAAAGTATCCAATTACCTTTTTGGATTTTCCATCTTCTCGCTTTTTCGTTATAAGCGGTGTTAATAAAACACTCGCAATTAGTCCAATGACTGCCGAAGCTATTAATAGCTTGGTCATTTCATTCACCCTCTCTTAGCTTACTGTCTACTTATTTACGGCTACATACTAAAAAAGTTTCATACATAAGATGATGAGTAGAGTAACCCCTTTGTGTATTTTCGTCAAAAAAGAAAATCTGAATAAAGGAAATTTTAACATAGATAAAGAATTTCAAAGAAAAGGAGATGAGAAATTTGTCTAAAAAAATTTTATTAACGTTTATTATTTTGTTTGGTCTTTATTATATTTTTTTCTTTTCCCATATTACAGAAAGCCTGATACTTATCTTTAAAGTCATTCCAATGCTATTAATCATTATTTTAGCCGCTACACCTAAAAATTTGGGCATTAAAAAGTATCAGCTACTGATTGTCATCGGACTTGTGTTTTGTATGATCGGTGACTATACGCTACAGTGGTTTCTCTTTGGGCTAACAAGCTTCTTAATCGGACATATTTTTTATATCCTTGCCTTCTCTTCCACTAATGAACGTCAAGTACCGACTTGGGCGAAGATTGCATTACTCGTTTACGGGGCAAGTATGGCTGTGTGGATTGCAGGTACAGTGTTTTCTTCAGGAGAGGTCGTACTTGGCTTCGCGGTAATTGCTTATATTTCGGTCATATTAACGATGGGTTGGACTGCGATTCGAACAGGTTCCACCTTGGCAACGATTGGAGCTCTGCTATTTATCGTATCAGATTCCTATTTAGCTATTAATAAATTTGTTATGTCTTTATCATTTTCACACGAGGTCATTATGTTGACATATTATAGTGCCCAAATACTTATTGCGTTAAGTATCTTTCAATATTCCGAAATCCGAAGTAAAGTGTTACAATAATTTAAACATACACATTAGGAGGCCATACTTATGAAAGAACAAGTAATCGAGCGTTTAATTCGTTATGCAAAAATTGATACACAATCTGATTTCACAAGCGAAACAACTCCTTCAACACAAAAACAATTTGACTTATTGCATGTACTAAAAGATGAACTTGCTGCAATAGGCTTAACTGACATTACATTAGATGAAAATGGTTATTTATTTGCGACACTCGACGCAAACACTGATAAAGAAGTTCCAACGATTGGTTTTTTAGCACATGTGGATACTGCTACAGATTATACTGGCACCAACGTTAATCCACAGCGTATTGACAACTATAATGGTGGAGCTATTCAGCTCAACGAAAGTCTAGTGATGTCGCCAACTGATTTTCCTGAACTTAAAAATTATGTAGGTCAAACGTTAATTACAACAGATGGTACTACATTATTAGGCGCTGACGATAAAGCTGGTATCGCAGAAATTATGACGGCTATGGAATACCTAGTAAACACTCCTTCTATTAAACATGGTAAATTGCGTGTAGCGTTTACACCTGATGAAGAAATTGGCCGTGGTCCTCATAAATTTGATGTGGCTGCATTTGGTGCCGACTATGCTTATACAATGGATGGCGGACCACTTGGCGAGCTACAATACGAAAGCTTTAATGCAGCAGGCGTAAAGGTTGTGACAAAAGGTACGAGTGTGCACCCTGGTTCTGCGAAAAATAAAATGGTCAATGCCATCACAATGGCAATCGCCTTCCAAAATGAAATGCCTACTGATGCTGTACCAGAAAAAACGGAAGGCTATGAGGGCTTTATCCACTTAATGGGCTTCAAAGGTGCTATCGAGCATACTGAGCTTTCTTATATCGTACGTGACCATGACCGTCAAAAGTTCGAGGCGAAAAAGCAATTAATGCTTGATGCTGCAGCAAAAATTAAAGCCCTATACGGCGAGGATGCTTTAAGCATTACAATTGAAGATCAATACTATAATATGGGCGAAAAAATTGAGCCTGTAAAAGGAATCGTTGACATTGCTCGAGCAGCAATGGAAAAATTAGATATTACTCCAAATACACTACCGATCCGTGGCGGTACTGATGGTTCACAGCTTTCTTACATGGGCTTACCAACACCAAATATTTTTGCAGGTGGTGAAAACATGCACGGTAAATTCGAATATGTATCTGCAGAAACAATGGAAAAAGCGACACAAGTGATTATTGAAATTGTGCAGCTATTTGAACAACAAGCAAAATAGTTTTTAGTTACGAAGAAGGCTTCACTCCTTCTTCGTAATTTTTTCAAATATAATAACTGAATTTTCAAATTACATAAAGGGATTTGGGGTATAAACCCGAATTGAGGTGACTTCCATGAAAGAAATTGCATTGGGCATTTTAGCTTCACTTTTTTTTGCCGTTACATTTATTTTGAATCATGCAATGGAGATGCAAGGAGGTAGCTGGCTATGGAGTGCATCCCTACGCTATTTCTTCATGCTACCATTTTTACTTGTTATCGTCTTCTATCGAAAAGGCTTTTCCCAACTATCAGGTGAAATAAAAGCACAGCCTGTAGCTTGGTTGCTTTGGAGCTTTGTTGGGTTCGTATTGTTCTATGCACCACTGACATTTGCAGCAGCATTCGGTCCTGGCTGGCTCGTTTCTGGAACGTGGCAATTTACTATTGTCGCTGGCGTATTACTAGCTCCCCTATTTGTTTCAGTAGTGGCTGGGAAAACAGTACGTCAAAAAGTACCGCTTATTTCATTACTAATTTCATGTGTCATTTTAGTCGGCATTTTACTTATTCAAATACCACAGGCACAATCAGTTCCATTTAAAAATTTAATGCTTGGCATTTTACCTGTTGTCATTGCTGCATTTGCCTACCCTCTTGGTAACCGCAAAATGATGGACATCTGTGGAGGGCGCATCGATACATATCAACGAGTTCTTGGAATGACCATCGCCTCGATGCCCGCATGGATTATTATGGCCATTTATGCAATGGCAACAGTCGGGCTTCCTTCGCTCAGCCAAGTGATGCAATCGTTGCTTGTAGGTATAAGCTCTGGTGTCATCGCGACAACTTTATTTTTCATTGCGACTGACCGTGTTCGCAATCATCAGGGCAAGCTTGCAGCAGTTGAAGCAACACAATCGACTGAAATACTCTTTGTCATTATTGGTGAAGTATTATTACTCGGCATTGCATTCCCAAATCCAATTGCTCTCGCGGGTCTAGGTGTCATCATCTTTGGTATGCTGTTACATAGCTACTATACGATGATACTAGGGAAAAAAAGTGCTGTTCAACAAACCACCTCTTCATAGCAGTTCACACATAGTGGGCTGCTTTTTTGGAGGAATTTATATGTTTATCGAAACAGAATTACGTTTTATCGAAACAAAATCTCATTTTATCGAAACTATTTAGGCATTTATCGAAACAAAATCTCGTTTTATCGAAACTATTTGGGCTTTTATCGAAAACTTATTCAACTTCCAATAAAAATCATATCTTTGGCAACAATTGCAGTTTCTATCAAAAAAAGACGACTCAATCACAATGGAGTGAGTCGTCGAGAGATTTTACGTTCCCAAAAAATGAGGGGGGTTTTAGGAGCGTTATCATGAACTAGCAAACTTCTGGAGAAAAGTAGCTAAAGTTCATCCTCTCTACACTGTATTGTAGACGAGGAATAATCTTTATACGATAATGATAATCATTATCAATTAAAAAGTCAACATTAATCTGAAAATTTCTTAAAGTTTTTTTAAAATTTCTTTCCTCTGAAAGGAATTTATGTCACAATGCCTTCTTCAGCGAACGACGATACTGCCATTGTTTTAGTTGAAAATGTAGAAAACAACCTATACAAAAGCCTGCAATTGCTATCGAAGAAGCTACAGCAACCATTCCCGTAAAGACATAGCCTACCACCTGCCATTTAAGCAAATAACCTAAAAATCCACCCGCTAAACAAAAGCTGGCAATACTCGAATTAAATTTTTGCTGTTGCGCATCCTCTGGTATATATGTAGACGGAGCCTTTTTTAGAAACAGCTTCCCTACTCGAATAATGGGATTAAAATTGCATAAAACGCCTAGTAAATTTGCTACTAAAGGAATGGCTAAAATCCAAAAGACACCTGTTACCCACGTTAGGATAACGCTTAAAAGAATCGTCCATTGATTGAGTCGAACGAGCGGCCTTGGAATTGCATGCGGCTGTGACATTTTAAAACCTACCTTTCAGATATGTTTAATGTATTTTACTATATTGCATTCCATTTGTGAAGCAAAAATTATTAATTTATAATAAACGTAACAGATGATTGAAAGAAAAGGTGATGACAATGCCAGCATTAACGATGGATCAAGTTCGTCAATTGAATTCCTATAGCATTTATACGACAGAACCAAAGCGTACATTATTTACATTAGCTGATATACATAAAGACTTTTACCATCCTGATTTTTTAAATCTGATGATGGGTATTACAGATGCAGCAACGGAAACAGCCGCTATTTCTCATTTTGCACGCCGCTACGGTATGTTTTTCGCTATGCAACTTTACATGCTTGCTGCTTATGACGAGGTGTGGAACGGTAAACCGATCGAGCTTCGCTTTGATGCAGCAAAAGAATTCAACAGCTTTACAGTCGCAATGTTTGTTAACCCAAATGATTGGCGTTATGTAGATGAGGATGAACGTCAGGCAGTTATTGAGAAGATTCTTTATGATGGGCATGTTATCGTTCAACAGCTTCGTAAAGTAACATCTATTTCCCCTCTCACTATTTGGGAGAATTTCTTTGGCTATTTACTTTGGCACTATCACATATTGCTTTCTAATCCTGGTCTAGCCGATCAAGCGATGGAAGACATTGAAGCTTTAGAAGACCCTAAAACATGGGCTCGTTTCTCCAACAAGTCGTGGTGGGCACATTATACAGGTGGTCAAAGCCCAACTGATTTAGTGAACGTTCCTGTACGAAAATCATGTTGTTTTTCTAAAGATATACCCGGTTTAATGGCTTGTGGCTTTTGCCCGATGAAATAAAAAAGCCTTACCTCTCATATGAAAAAGAATCCATTTTGATCAATTTTCTATTCAAACTGGATTCTTTTTATTTTTTTACTATTACTAAAAAAAGTTAAAACTTTTTCCAAATTGAGTCGTCTCTTTAGTGCGCGACATCTTACGGAGGATAAAAATGATTAATCGAAATCCATTTGAGGTGATTGAAGAGATTTACGAGGAGCATTACACATATTTGCGGAATTTTTTAATTGGATTAACTAAAAGTTATGACGTAGCCGATGACATCATTCAAAAGGTATTTGCAAAAATCTTAACAGATCCATCAAAAATTCAAGAAGTTACTTATATGAAAAGTTGGTTAGTAAAGGTAGCCAAAAATACACTTCTCGATCATTACAAAAAAAGAAAACCAGAGCTGTTTCATGATGAAAGTGTAATTGAAAACTTATTAATTGATAATCAAACACCCGAATCAAAGGCAATCATAAATTCCCAAATTATAACTACATTAGGTTATTTATCGACGAGTGATAAGGCCATTTTTTTAGCTAAGTTTCATTATGGTTATGATTACCAAGAAATAAGTACACTTTTGGATATACCTATCCCTACATTAAAATCCAAGATATTTAGAATAAGAAAGCAGTTGGCTAGAAAGAGGTGAAAAAGATGGAAGATTCCGAAAAGATTCATATTCTTTCACGGGAGTTAATCTCTGTATTTGATGAGCTAGAACAGGAAACACAAGAAGTGGTTTTGGAACATATTCAAAACTGTAGTGAGTGTAGGCAATTATTTAATGAATTAGCTGAGGGGAATTATCCGATGTTAGAACTGAGTGAAGAAGTAGAAATAAAGCCATTGAAGAAATTAGTTCAGTTTAATCACGGCCTTAAATGGTTATTTATTTCCATTAGAGCTCTCATTTTATTTTATATCCTATATTCTTCTTTTCATTTTTACAACTGGGAACTGTCTGCTGATGCGGCCATTGAATATATCAAAAGTGCCACTTTCATGTTCTATTTCCCAGCGGCTATTTTTTTATCAGTATTCACGATTGTTTTTTTTGCCAAAAGATGGATTATACTCTCGATTCTTTTTGATTTAGGGATTATATTTTTTTTAGACACACTGATATCGATTTTATATTAATACATGGGGTGAACGAATTGGGAATGATAGTTTTAGTTGGTTTCATTTTAGGCGCATGTATTTTCCTTTTTACTTTAATAGCTTTGAAAAAAACAGGAAAGTTCTACTTGGCTCCAATTGTGACATTTTTAATTGCTGTGCTTACTGTCCTGTACGGATTGTTCAAAGTGGGAGGCTTTGAAGGGATGGGTTTTGGAATTATTGGAGTAGGCATTTTGACAGCTGCCATAGGCGGGACGTCGTTACTTCCTTTCATGAAAGGTATAAAACAGTCTGAATTTAATAAAGTGGATAAATCAATCTTATTTATAGTCCCAGTCCTTATTTTTGCTATTATTGGTTGGACGATCACTTTAGATAAAGGTTATTGGATCAATGAAGAAGGCGTTATAGCGGCAGGTAACGATACTTCCTCCTACTACGAGGTATCTACAATTTCTGAAGGAATGAAACAAATTCATATTCAATTAGGCGAGAAATATGAAGGAAAGCATCTGGAAGTAAAAGATGTAAAGACCTTAGGGAACACCGAAATTACAGTTAAGGTCGGCGATAAGGGAAAAGAAACTGGACTCCCCTTTATAAAGATAGGTCTAGAAAAAATTGTTGAGCCACTAGTGGTCCAAACAACTGATGGAGAGATAATCAATTCTAAATTTAATAACTAAACACTACTTCAATGTAATTAATCGGGTCGGGCGCTATTGTTAGTGTAGTTAAATATCTTACATCGAAAATTAAACAACTATATTTTTAACCCCGTCCTAAACTTAGAACGGGGTTGTGCTTGTTTGAGCTTTTAAAATTAATTAACTTTATTGTTATTTTAATCATGGCTATAATACTATTTTGGATCAGCTTGTCACTCATACTAGTGATGAGGAGCTGTTGATTTTTCACGGAGAGTGGCGACTCCTGCGGGATTAGCTTGAGCGGAAAGCGCCAACTCGGAATGAAAATCAACTATTGTTTATTGATACACCTTCATTTATATATTATTCTTTTGTCGACAAGGTAAAGCTTTTTTCTTTTATTTATTTTTCATAAACGACAAACCAATCATTTTGATCCTCAAACATAGATGTACCTGTATAGCCCTGTTTTAAAAGTTGTTGTTGACCGACTGTATCGTCCATCGATATCGATTTCTTTTCTGTAAAGATTGGTAGCTCTTGTCGCAAGTCTTTATAGAAAATATATCGTAGCTTATCTACATACTTAATCTTTAATCCCTTTATCATTAATCCTTGAGAAAATTTATCTTTTAAGCTCGGGATATTATAGGGCTTTACTGTTGAGCATACATAATCATATTTTTCTAAATCAATATGGCCCATGACAACTCGGGCTAATGTTTTTTGTAATCCATAGCCACGATATGTTGGGGAGACGTTTGATATTTCTTGATATAAAACTCGATGAAATTCATCCTCGGTAATCCCACAATCATAGCCAAGGTGCTCATCATCGATAGGTGGGTTTAGAAGTGCGCGAAAGGCAATTAACTCATCCCCTACGTAAGCACCTATCATCATGCCATTTCCCTTTAAAATATAATCAAATTCCTCCGTGCTTAATGGCTGTAATATACTTTGGTCTGCTAAGGATGCATAAACCTCAAGCTGTAATTTTTCAATTTCTTGCAAATGCTGAAGGTTTAATGTTGTAACAAAAAACGGCGTTTCACCGAGCATACCTTCATAAATCTTTTCCATTTCGCCGCCTCCTTAGGCTGTTACAACTGTTGAGAATTTACATAATTCATTTAGGATTTCTTCATCTACGTCTACACCTAAACCTGGTTTTTCATTTAAACAGATAAATGGAACATCATAGTATAAGTTTCCGACATCTTTAGAGAATTTTAGAGGACCTGTTAATTCTACACTTGTCATTATTTTTTTAGAGAATGCTACATGGAATCCAGCTGCTGAGCCAACTGATGATTCTACCATTGAACCGATTTGACATTCAATGCCTGCCATTTCAGCCATAACTGCTAGTTTCATAGCTGGATAAATTCCACCGCATTTCATTAATTTAATATTTACTTTATCTGCAGCACGCTTTGCAATAATTTCGCGCATTTCACGTACACCGCGAAGTCCTTCATCAATCATTAATGATACATCCGATTTTGACTTCACTTCTACCATTCCATCAATATCTTCACTGTCTACTGGCTGCTCTAACCAATCGATATTTAAATCCTTTAATGCACGTAAGCCCTGCAATGTTGTTGACGCATTGCCCCATCCTTGGTTTACATCTACACGAATTGCGATGTCTTCACCAACACGTTCACGCACCGCTTTGATACGAGCAACGTCACGCGCTACCTCTGTCCCTACCTTCATTTTAAATGATCGATAGCCCACCTCTACACGGTTCGCCGCCTCTTCTGCCATCGCCTCAGGTGTTCCAATGCTCAGTACATGTGTAATCGGGAATTTCTCATGATAACGTCCACCTAGTAGTTGGTACACTGGAACCTGTAACGCTTTCCCCGCAATATCGAAACAAGCAATGTCAATCGCTGCTTTCGCTGCTGGCACATCCTTCACGATTTTGTTCAATTTATCGTGAAGTTTTTCAAAGGCCATTGGATTATCTCCAATGATCGCAGGAGCAAGCTGGTTCTTTAATACAGCATACGTGCTCTCCCACGTCTCCCCTGTCACGTGCTCGTCTGGTACTGCTTCACCATAGCCTACAATACCTGTGTCTGTCGTCACCTTCAAAATAATAGAAGGCATTGTATCATATGTAGCATAACTGATGATAAATGGATCAATAAGTGGTAAATGAATTGCAAAAATTTCTACTTGTTGGATTTTCATTTTTATCAGTCTCCTGTATAATATAGTTGTCGTTAATACGTCGTTAATCATTTAAAAAAATAAAGAAGGAACGTTGCCTATGTCTACTAAAATAGCGGTTATCTGCTCTAAAGCATTTATGAAGCGTATAAATAGTATCGCACAAAACATAGAGAATATTCAAATAGATTTTTACCTTTACAAGCAACCTACAGAGGCATCCGTTTTGTTAAAGGAAATTAAGCCATGTGATGCACTTTTGTTCGGGGGAACGTTGCCCTATTTACATGCCCAATCTGCACTGTCAGAGATGCCCATACCTTGGAATTATATAAAACAAGATGAGACGGCAATTTCCACTACTTTATTATCGCTTATAGCAAATCACGCTGTACCTTTAAATAGAATTTCCATTGATGTTATGAATCCAGATATTGTAGAAAATGTTCTAACAGAAATAGAGTATCGTGGTCCAAAACCGTATATTCAGCCTATATCTATTACTAAACCTACTCAATCTATATTGCAGTATCATATAGCTTTATGGGAAGCTAAAAGCATTGATTTTGTCATAACAAGTATTCATAGTGTGTTTGATGAATTACAGGCTCTTCAAATACCTGCAATGCGCATGTTAGATGCAGCTAACTCCATTATTCAATGCTTAGAAGAAACGAGATCCCAATCACTTCTTACAAAATCCGAATCTGTTAAAGCTGTTGTTGGGCTATTAGAAGCTCCTGAAAATAAACCTATAGACTCTAACATGTTAACGCAAATAACTACAGCTACTCATTCAACGTATAAACAAATTACGCCATACGCTTTTGAACTTTATACGACAGCTGGGCATTTGCAAAAGGCACTTGAAAAAGATGACTTGCAGAACTTATTACAGCAAACGGATAAGCCATTTAAGTTAGCATTTGGTTATGGTCACTCCATTTTTGAGGCTAACCAAAATGCCAAGAATGCATTAACATTTGCGAAGCCTTGTGAAATTTATATTCTAGATGAACATAAAAACTTACTTGGTCCCTTCCCAAATTCGGAAGTAAAGCTAGCTTTAAAAACTGACGATCCCTACGTTTTACAAATGGCAAAGCAAACAAGCTTAAGTCCATTAAACATTTCCAAAATTATTCATTTTAGCCGAGAGCGACAATCCGCTCAATTTACATCACATAATCTTTCAGAATATCTGCAAGTTACACGCCGAACAACAGAGCGCATTATTAAAAAATTAGTAGATCACGGCTATGCTAAAATAGTTGGTGAAGAAATGACTCACCAACAAGGTCGCCCACGCACAATATATGAATTGAACTTTGCAACCTATTAAATTATAGTTCTCGCAGATGCTTTTGCATCCGCGAGACTATAGTTAGCTATCAGAAGAGCGAAATTTTTGTCTCTGGAATTAGTCAGCCATGACCATATTAGCCTCATCCATTTCTTGCTCTTTTTTGTGCTTCTCTGCTGCTTCTATTTCTTCTGGTGTTAGCTTAACAATGGCAAATCCGATATATCCATAAATAATTGAAATAATAGGTACTGTAAAGTTAAGAATTGCATATGGTGCATATTCCATTGCGCCTACACCTAATGTCGCTAAAATAAACACTCCACAAGTATTCCATGGGACGAATACAGAAGTTAGTGTTCCCCCATCTTCTAACGCACGAGATAGATTTTTCGAATGCAAACCACGTTCTTGATAAACATTCGCAAACATACGTGATGGTACAACAATTGAAATATACTGCTCAGAACATGTAGCATTTGTTGTAAAACATGCGGCAATCGTTGCAGCAATTAGGCTTCCTGTAGATTTAGCAAACTTCACAACAACATTCATAAGCGCCTTTAACATGCCGGAATATTCTAACACCCCACCGAATGTCATGGCCACAATTGTCATTGAAACCGTATTCATCATTGAATCTAAGCCACCACGGTTAAATAGCTCGTCCACCATTTCATTGCCAGTTGAAATGACAAATCCTTCTTGTAAAGCATGTACGGCCATTGCAGGTGTGCCACCTTGCACAAAGATTTGTAGTAAGAATCCTGAGATAATTCCAACAATTAAAGCTGGAATTGCAGGGACTTTTTTCGCTACCAATACAATTACACCAACTGGTACAAGCAATAACCAAGGAGAAATAACAAAGCTTTCCTCCATTACTTTTAGTGTTGTTAAAATATTTTCTGATTTCATCGAGATATCTGCAAAGCTTCTTCCCATTATTCCAAATGCAATGACTGAAATAACTAAAGCTGGAATTGTTGTATAAAGCATATGCTTAATATGCTCAAATAAATTTGTGCCTGTTAAACCAGCTGCGAGATTGGTTGTATCAGATAACGGTGACATCTTATCACCGAAATATGCACCCGAAATAACTGCCCCAGCAATCATCGCTGCCGGAATGCCCATACTTAAACCAATACCCATACCAGCAACACCGATTGTTGCCATCGTCGACCATGAGCTACCAATCGCTAGTGCCACAACAGCACATAACAGCATTATTGTTACTAAAAACCAAGCTGGGGAAATTAATTTTAAACCATAAAAAATCATTGTGGCTACGACGCCACCGCCAATCCATGCACCAATTGTCAAACCTACTAAAATAATAATGACAATTGCAGGTAAAGCTAGACGTATCCCCTTATACATCATTTCCTCAATTTCTGTCCACTTAAATCCATGGATTTTGGCAACGATGGATGCTACAACTGTTCCAATAATAAGTGGTACGTGAGGGCTTTGCTCTAACACAACTACTGTAATTAGCATAGCTATAATCATTATTGCAAAAGGCAAAAGTGCCCAACCAGCATTAATATCCTTTTTCATTAACCCATCCCCTTTTTGCACCAATTGCCAATCTGGGTTGCCAAAGACGCAAATAATTTTTTACGATTTTTAGCTTAATATTCAAAAAATTAAAAGTCAACGCAAAAATTTTATGCTTCTCGAGCAATTTCGACTATTTTAGCGTAAAAAAACGCTTTCAAATAGCGATTACAGACAATGCAAAACCGCGTCCATTCATACGTTTGAACAAAAAAAAGAACTATATCAAAAGAATTTTATACTTTTGATATAGCTCGCTATCGTTATTCAGTTTTTTTTTCTAACACACAAGCAAGTACTTTCGCAGCATCAATTAATGCACTTCGTTCAAAAGTCATTTTTGGATGATGTAATCCGGGAGTTAAGTTAGCTCCAATACCAACCATCGTTGCTTTTAATTCAGGTTTTTCTACTGTATAAAAATGGAAATCATCACTTCCGGGCGTTGTAATTTCTTCAGCTAGATGCTCTTCACCAAGTGTTTCAATAATTGCGTTTTTAGCCATATGTGCAGCAACTGAAGAAACCTCAGCTCCAGGTGTAAAATCTAACCATTTCCAGTCCATGTCAATCTCAAACTGCTGTTGGATCGATTTTAAGCCAAACTCAATACGACTACGCAGTAATTCCAGTTGGTTATTACGCTGCGCTCTAATATCCATTGAGAAGCTCGCAGAACCTGGAATAATATTCGTACTGCCACCATCTGCAACAATCTTTGTTAACTTTGCAGAATGAGGTTCAAATGGTGATAAATGTATACTATTTAGCATTTGTTGCACTGCCATAATAACATCTATGGCATTTTTCCCTTGATGAGGCCTAGCACCATGGGCATCAGTGCCTCTAATTGTCCCTTCTAAAAAATAGGCTGCGCCATGATGAATAGCAGGCGATACCTTGCCAAGTGGTAGCTCTTCAATTGGTCTTAAATGAACACCAAATAAATGCGATACCCCATCAACAGCTCCACGCTCAAAGGCTGCACAAGCACCATTCCCAAGTTCTTCAGCAGGTTGGAAAATAAAACGAACACGATGTTGCAGTGGTCGATCTTTCAGCAGTAATAAAGCACCAAGTACCATTGTTATATTTGCGTCATGCCCACATGAGTGATTAGCTTGCCATTTTCCATCCACTTCCTGCCATAAAGCATCTATATCTGCACGTACAGCGACAATTTCATCACCTGTACCAATTTCAGCAATTAACCCTGGAACATCCCCTAACAAACGATAGGATACGTTTAACTCATCTAAAATCGACGCAATCTTTTTAGTCGTTTCATACTCCTTCCAGCTTACCTCTGGGTATTTATGAAAATGTTCAAACCATTGATAAATCGTTTCTTCTAATGTTACTGCATTTGACATAACTACACCTCTATACGTATTTTTGTTTCTCATTATACATGAAACTATTTCATAAAAGTACATAAGCATTTAGACTTATATACACACATATATAAATAGGTATATTTTATTAATGCGCCAAAGAAATCAAATATTGAAAAAATGAGGCTCATCACCAAAAGTTGTGGATGACATTTGTTCAAACGTATGCCCCTTATCTTCATTCAGTAGAAGACTCCTACCTCTTAAGGTGGTGAGATGAATACGGATGTGGTTCCCTTTCAGTGGGTGTCCAAACGCCTACTGAAATAGAGGAAATCAGTCTAAGAACGCCACGTCCTGGGGTAACGACTGAGTGACCAACATCGTGTTGGCCCGAGACCCTGGAGCGAGCATCGCGAGTAAAGCGGCTCATCGGAAGCCCCCTGGAAGCTTTGCTCTGTGCGAAAGCGAAGCGTCAGCAACAAAGCGCCCAGTCCAGTCGGAACGGAAATCAACCACACGCTATGATGATGATCCAAAAATGAATAATATATATAAAAAACAAAGGACTGTGTTAAAAGTAATTTCTACCTTTAGCACAGTCCCTCAAATAAATATTATAAACTTGTAAAAAAACCTTCTGGATATTCTTCATAATGTATCATTGTTAGTTGCTCCTCATTTTTTTCCTCTTCCATAGTAAATTCCAGCTCCTGATCCATTAAATACGTTTCAAATTTTGAGTTAAAAAACTTTTTCATTTAATCACTCCTCCCATTTAATTGAATTTTCTGATAAAAGAATTATACAATGACCTTTGTAAAAAAAGCAATAAACGATGCTCATTATGCATAAAAAATATAAAAACAATCTACTTTTTAGATCAAAATTTTATCAAAAAAGAGATGTATCAAATTATGATACATCTCCCTTTATGGTAAGACTTATAAACCGAGTGCTCGATATATAATCGCCGTAAATTCTGCACGTGTTAGGTTTTCATTAGGTCTAAAATTACCGTTTTCATCGCCTAGTGCAATGTTATTGTCTGCTAAAGCGGCAATATATTCACTCGCCCAGTGCGATGGATCGACATCCTTGAATGTACTATCGCCTTCTGGCGTTAAACCAAATGCAAGCACTATTACTTTTGCCATTTCGGCACGTGTTATAGAAGCATTTGGTCGAAATGCTCCATTTGAACCATCCACGATACCCGCTCGTTGTAGTCGTGTAATTTGTTCATAATTCACATGACTTTTAGGGACATCTGAAAAGGCTACAGCGTCTCGAATTGGTGCTGGTTGTAATGCACGGTCAATCATAAGCACTACGTGTTGACGTTGAATCATATCATTTGGTCGGAAAGTGCCATCTGGAAAACCTATAATAATGCATCGCTCGGCAACTTCTTTAATCATATCTTGTGCCCAGTTTTGATCAACATCCTTGAAAGTAATGTCACAACCGTGGCTTTCCTTCATCCATCGCGCATATAATGTTAGGTCTTCTGTAACAACATCTTTTGCAAAATCCCATGCTTTTGTGAAATTTTCATTTTTATACCAGCCGATAAATAGGTAGCCTTCCTTCTTCGGATTAGAAGGAGCTTTCACTAAAGCTTTATACGGCACTGTTTGCGATGGAATTTCACTGCCTCCATTTGAATCAAATGTAACCATATAGTCCTTTGTCCATTTCGCATACAACGTTATGTCTGCGGTTACTTTATCTTTCGCAAAGTCCCATGCATTGTTAAGCGCCGTTTCCTTATACCAGCCGTCAAAATGATAGCCGTCTTTCACTGGAGTGGCAGGGGTTTTCACAAGGTCGTTATAGCCGACTGTTTGGGGTGGCACTTCACTTCCACCATTGGAGTCAAAGGTAATTTTATAGTTCGATGAACCTCCACCAGAGCCTCCTGAGCCACCAGATCCTCCACCCGACGTGTTATCCTTTGTCCATTTCGCATACAACGTAACATTTTCTGTCACTACGTCTTTTGCAAAATCCCACGCCTCTGTTAAACCTTTGTCTTTATACCAACCTCCGAATGTGTATCCTGCTTTTACTGAAGTGGATGGGGTTTTTATTAATTCACCATATTCTACTGACTGGGATGGAACTTCACTTCCGCCATTGGCATCAAACGTAACGATATAGCTTGCTTTCGACCATTTGGCGTATAGCGTGATGTCTTTTGTTACGACATTTTGATGGAAGTCCCACGGTTCTGTCAGTTCTTTATTTTTATACCACCCTGAAAATGTATAGCCGGTCTTCTTTGGATTAGTCGGTTCAATTAACAGATTTCCACACTTAGTTGTTTCGGATGGAACAATGTTACCTCCATTTGTATCAAAGGTGACGGTACAATTGTTAGGTAAATCCCACATCGCATATATTGTCATTGGCTGTGGTACAGTGTTAGACCATTTTATAGTATAGTCCTCGTCTTCGAACCATCCATAGAATGTTTTTCCTTTCTTGTATTGCTGATCAAATGGAGTTTGGTCAGACAAGAACTGAGGCTTTCCATGAAATATTACATAATCTAGGTTGTTTTCAATAAAAGCATCATAGTGAATTGTCTCAACACTTGATGGAATTTCAATACTTGTTAATTGGTTATTTTTAAATACAACTCCATCTATTATTTTAACATTGGAGGGGTTCTCGAATTCAACACTTGTTAATCGATTATTTTCAAATGCTCCTTCATCTATCATTGTAATGCTTGATGGAATTTGTACACTTGTTAACTGATTATTAGAAAATACACCTCTCTTTATTTCCGTAAGTGTTGATGGGATTTCTATGTTTGTTAATCGATTATATGCGAATACATGTGTTCCTGTTGTTGTTATATTTAATGGGGTTTCGAACTCCACACTCGTTAATTGATTAAATAAAAAGGCAGCGTCCCCTATCGTCGAAATGCTCGAAGGAATCTTAATGCTTGTTAACAAATTTTGATGAAATGCGTATTTCCCTATCTCTTTTAGATTCGATGAAGCCCCGTAGTCAAACTCAACATTTGTTAATTGATTATAAGAAAAGGCCGCTTCTTCTATCGTTGCAACACTTGACGGAATCTTTACACTAGGTATTTGATTTTTCCTAAATGCCTTTTCACCTATCGTTTTAAGATTTGATGAGGGATCTTGCTCGAACTCTAACTTAATAATTCGGTTTTGATAAAATGCCAGTTCTCCAATCGTTTGAACACTTGATGGAATAGTAACATGTGTCAATTCGTTACGAGCAAATGCCTCCGCTTCAATCGCAATAACACTTGATGGAATCTCTACAGTTGTTAATTGATTGATAAAAAACGCGCCAGTCCCTATCGATGTTACGTTTGATGAAATATCTACGCGCGTTAATCGGTTATTCGTAAATGCATAATTCTGAATCGATGTAACACTCGATGGAATTTCTACGCTTGTTAATTGATTATTAGCAAAAACCATTGCTTCTATCACTGGAATATCTTCGGGAATCGTTACACTTGTTAATTGATTTTCATAAAATGCGCCGACCTCCATCGTTGTAACACTTGAAGGTATTTCTACACTTGTTAATAAATTATTAGAGAATGCATTATTTTTAATCGATGTAACTGTTGATGGAATCTTTACACTTGTTAATCCCTTCTCATTAAATGCTTTTTCTTCAATTGCTACAACTCGTTGTCCTTTAATCACATCGGGAATAACTATATCCGTTGATTCACCGGTATACCCAGTAATGGCAATACCGCCGTCCACACTCTTTGTTATATAATCATTATCACTTGAAGTGGCCGTTTCATCTTCGTTGTTTGATCCTTCGTTCTCATTTTTCTGATCATTCGGCATTACAATATTATTTTCACCATTGCTTGTCGCATAAACAGACACACTACCCAATGACAATTGAGAAAACACTAAAAGCGTGGCAGCTAATAATAAAAAGGCTTTTTTCATTTAGAAACTCCTTTCAACATATAGATTTATGATTTAGCAATAGATGAAAAAGAAATACTTAGAAGTATCACTACTATTACCACAAATACAAAATTATTTACTTTTTACACTAAACCTATACCTCAAATTGAACTTCTTTAAACATATTTTCCCTCTTTTAAGTCTTTTTTTACTTTTCATCTCTTGCAACAGCCTATTTTATAGCATTTTTCAAAAGAATAAAAATCAACTTTTGTTACTTTTCTAGCAAGATTTGATAATAGTGAATTTGAAATTAATGAGTTTGAAAATTCACACTTGATTTGAATGATTTTCAATGAGTATTGGCAAACCATTCTATTTCTAAAAAAAGTAGGCACCCTTTTATCTCTTAATGATTCTTGCTTATTAAGCAAAAAAAATCTCCAGAAAAAGATGCAAATCAATCTTTGTTCACTTTTGAACATATTATGATAATCATTTTTATTGAAATTTAGCGCTAAGTTATGTATGTACTTCTTATTCTACTTTCGTCTTCAACCGCAAAAGAAAAAGAATCTACTCGTTTCCGCAGCTTGTAAGTTAAGCAAATTCCTTGTAGACAAACAAGGCATGCACTTACTAACTCAGAAAATGAGCAGATTCTTATTAGTTAATATTACGGCGGGCCTAAGCTGTAACACTAGTATTACTATTTTGATTGTCATCATCGTTACCTTTACGCTGTGTTACGTATTGGATAACAAACATTGCAATAAAGATGGCTAAACCTGCCCAATCCGAGAATTTTTCTGGATAGATCAGAAGTAAACCAGATGCAATCGCAATAATGCGTTCAAACCAAAGCATTTTGCGATACCAGTAACCGATTACTCCCGCACCTATGGCTACCATTCCTGTAATGGCCGTGAAGACTACCCATATAATTTCAGGTATAGTTGTATCAATCATTAGCAATGCAGGTGAAAATACAATCATATACGGAATAATAAACGCTGCAATAGCAAGCTTCGCTGAGTTTATACCTGTTTTAATCGGATCTCCACCAGAGATTCCTGAAGCCGCAAAAGCTGCAAGTGCAACAGGTGGTGTTATATCAGCAATAATACCAAAGTAGAATACAAAGAAGTGTGCCGATAATAATACAACTACAGGTACTAATTCCTGCGGTGTATTTGGCGATAATAATGCCACGATTGCTGGAGCAGCAATTGTTGACGTAATGACATAGTTTGCTGTCGTCGGAGCCCCCATTCCAAGAATTAAGGAAGCAATCATGACAAAAATCAGCGTTAAAATAATACTACCACCAGCCAAAGCTACTAAACTATTAGCTAAACTTAAGCCTAAACCTGTTTTCACAACAACACCTACGATAATACCCGCGCAAGCTGTTGCCGCTACGACGCCAAGTGCCGTACGAGCCCCTTCAACCAATGCATCAATAATATCCTTTGGTTTTAAACGTGTTTTCTTATCGAACATAGCTACACCAATAGAAATAAGAATACCGTATAGTGCAGCATGCATTACTGGTGTACCTGTTAACATTAAAACGATAATGGAAATAATCGGTAATAGGAGGTAGATTTTCTTAAATACCTCTCGACGATTTGGCATTTGATCATCACGTAAACCTTTTAAACCTACGCGCTTCGCTTCGAAGTGAGTCATAATCCAAATACCTGTAAAATACAGCAGCGCAGGTATCGCTGCTGCCTTGGCAATATCCCAATACGTAATGCCGCGTCCAATAAACTCAACCATTAGAAACGCTGCAGCACCCATAATCGGAGGCATTAACTGCCCACCAGTAGAAGCTGCTGCCTCAACTGCACCCGCGAACTCTTTACGGTAGCCAAGCTTTTTCATCATCGGAATCGTATATGATCCAGATGTTACAACATTCGCTACGGAGCTTCCGGAAATCGTCCCTTGAAGGGCACTAGAAAATACCGCTACTTTTGCAGGACCACCAATTAATTTACCTGCTAGAGCTACTGCTAAATCATTAAAGTATTGACCAACACCTGTTTTGACAAGGAATGCACCAAAGAGTAAAAACACAAAAATAAATGTGGCAGAAACACTAATCGGTGTTCCAAAAATCCCATCTGTTGTAAAATACATGAGATTAACAATGCTCTCTAAATCCTGCCCTCTGTGTGCCATAAAATCTGGGAAATACGGCCCGAAGTATGCGTAAATTAAGAAACATATAGCAATGATTGTAATCGGTAAACCTACTGCACGTCGAGCTGCCTCAAGTACCAATCCGACGGCTATTAAACCAATGATAAAGTCTATTGGTGTAATGGTACCATTACTATTAACAAGCTCTGTATAATTCATTGTCCAATACGAACCTACTACAATGGATAATACCGCTAAAATATAATCGAACCATGCGATTTTATGCTTTGCTGCTTTTTTCCGAGCAGGGAATAGTAAGAAAATAAGAGTCAAACCAAAACCTAAATGTATAGTACGCTGGATTTGCGCTGGGAATTGGCCGTAAATTGCTGTATAGAGTTGGAACAATGAAAATGCTAGTAACCCAAAGAAAATGACATGCTTCATGATGCCTGATATCGTTCGCACATTCGATTCAATATCATATTTCTCTAGTATTGCTTGTTGCTCTTCAGCAGATATTTGCTCAAATTCTTCTTTTTTTACTTCTTCGTTGTTTGATTTTTGCTGTGTCGTCATTTCATCCTTACTCCTTTCCATTGTTCATAAAGGGATAAGCGCTTTACCTCAAATAAATAGGATTTTCCCCTTTGTAAATCTTTTTTTAAATCATATTCATACTGCTCATATCTTAATACAAGATCTAAATCTAAATCGCCAATGTATATTGTAAAATTTTCAATAACCTCATTGTCGAATTGCAAATAATATTTACCATCTCGTTTTGTTAATGTTTGATTTTTCTCTGCAAAGCTTGGCATGCCAATTGCTAAATCTTCATACTCCATCCCTAACATTTGAATACGTGTTCCATCCACGCGTTTATAATGTTCAAGTACATCCGATTTATGGATGGAATGAGTGTATCTGATTTGAAATGTATCCTCAGCTGTAAGTGGTATATAATGCAATATTGGATGATCTATACGTGTTTCCGTAAATGCGAATACCTTTTGAAGAGGAAGAAAAATGACTATACTAAAGCAAATAAATAAAAAAGTTAAAACAATTATTAATTTCCTCTTTCGCATTACATCTGTTCCCCCACTTAAAAAGCTATTCGCTAATACTCACGACTTAAAGGAAAAAAGAGACTCGAAGCTTTACGCAACCGAGCCCTTTCGTATTTTTTAAAAAATAACTTTTTACTCGTTATAAGCTTTAGTTTGATAAAAGCTGAATTTAAACTCCGAATGTTCTGTTATTTATTTTCATCAAAGTATTTTTGAGCACCTGGGTGAACATCAATACTAATACCCTCTAAACCTGTTTCCACTTTGATAAACTCTCCTTTAGCGTGGGAAATTTTATCTGTGTTATCATAAATAGCTTTTGTCATTGAATAAACAACATCTTCTGAAAGATCTTTTGTCACTGCTAGCATTGCAAGTACTGAAACAGTTTCAGTATCGTTTGCAATACCATAAGTACCAGCTTTTACTGTATCTTTTGCATAGTAAGGGTATTTAGCGATTAACTCATCTGCCTTACCAGCATCTACACCGATAATATTTACTTTAGTTGTTGCATTTAATGCCTCAACAGCACCTGTTGGCGTACCTGCAGTAATAAACGCTGCATCAATTTGGCCTGATTGAAGACCGTCAGTAGACTCACCAAAATCAAGATTTTGTGCTTTAATGTCATCCATTGTTAAGCCATGAATTTCAAGTAACTGTTCAGCATTTGCGTAAGTTCCAGAACCTGGCGCACCTACAGAAACCTTTTTCCCTTTTAAATCAGCATATGATTTAATACCTGATGCTTCAGTCGTTACTAATTGTACTGTTTCTGGATAAAGTGCACCTAACGCAGCAATTTTATCGATTTTTTTGCCATCAAACATTAGTTTTCCTTCAGTTGCATAATAAGCAATATCTGATTGTACAAAAGCAATTTCACCTTTACCTTCTTGCAAAGCCGTCATGTTGGCAGCAGAAGCTTGAGATACTTCAGCAGTTGTTTTAATGTCTGTTTCTTTAGTAATTAGATCAGCAAACGTACCACCTAGTGCATAGTAAGTACCTTGTGTTCCACCTGTTAATAAGTTTAAAAACTTTGGCTTATCAGATGCTGTCGATTCGCCCTTATCCGCGTCCTTTGAACTTGTTCCACTATCAGACCCACACGCAGCTAAAATCAATAGCGCAAAGGCACTTAATAGCATTAATAACCTTAATTGTTTTTTCTTCACAGTAACCTTCCCCCTTGGTTAAAAATAATAATCTATTTAAAATTATCAAATATAGTATAATAATGTCAATCTATTTATAGTAAATTCAGTCTTTTATAATTATACTATTTCTCTTAAATAACAACTATTTAGGGATTTCATTAATTACTTATTCACCCTAATTTTATCTACATTAGACTATTAAATTCTTTTTTCAAGAAAATAAATTTCGTTACAAAATGTATAAAAAATGCATGTTTCATTATAAAAAAGACCTTCTACTTGGTTCATCACCATAGCGCGAGGTCGATTTCCGTTCCGACTGGGCGCCTTCCTGAAGGTGTCCGATGAGCTACTTCGCTTCCGCTCGAGGGTCTGGGGCCAACAGATGTTTTTTGCGCGAAAGCGTAGCGGCAGCAGAGGGTTTTGTTTGTGCGAAAGCGCAGCGACAGCAACAGTAGAGGGTTTTGTTTGTGCGAAAGCGCAGCGACAGCAAAAGGTTTTGTCTGTGCGAAAGCGTAGCGGCAGCACCAACAGCACCGATGTTGGTCACGAAGGCGTTATCACAGGTCGTGATGGTTTTAGCCTTCGTTCCTCTACTGCTGATTTCCAGGAAGTCCGTCCAGCCTCAACTCCAATCAACTTATATACACGGCATACGTTTTAACAAATATCCTCCCCACTTTTAGGGATGAATCAAAAATGAATGATTTCGGAAAATTAATTTATTGTCGATTTTCTCTCTCAAAATAAAAAAACTATATCTAAAGTGACTTACTTCAGATACAGTCGATTCATTTTCCTTATTGAATAATGCCACAAGCAATTCTAGCACCAGAGTTACCGGAAGGATCTGTTTTATAATCGTCCTCTGACTCATGAATGATTAATGTAGTGCCTCCTTCACGCAACAATGAGTTGGCAGCATCTTTTTCTAATGTTAGCCCTTCAGCTAAGAAATTCAAATCCACATTACCATCTTCACCAACTTCTAAATTCGGAAGATCTCCTAAATGATATCCCTTAGGATTATCCTTCCCATGCTCTTTACTCGTTGGATTAAAATGTGGACCTGCCGATTCAAACGTTGGTGGTTCACACTTCCCAACGGAATGAATATGAATGCCGTGTTTTCCTGCTGGCAATCCTGATAATGCGAGTGTCATCTTAACCCCATTATCCTCTTCCTCAAAATATGCATTTCCATAGCTTTCATTATTTTTACCAATTACTTTCGCGGTTGCAGTTGGTGCTGAATTTGCGTTAACTGCCACTTTTTGCTCCTTCTTTTCAAAGAAACCACAACCGCCGACAAATACTAATAAAGAAATAATTATTAAGCTCATTTTTTTCATAAAAATTCCTCCTCTATTTCAGATGGTTGCCAACAATCCTTCCACTTATGCAATTTCATTAGAATTTTGCGAATTATTGGTTATGGAGTAAACTTCGTAGACTTGGCTTTTAGTCCATGTTGATTCTTAAAAACAATGCAAAATAAAAGGATATCTCCAACTTAAGGAGACACCCTTCTAATCACATTAATTTAAAATTTTTACAGTTACACTTTTGACGCCCCACTGACGAGCTTGTCCTTCGGTAGGAATAAATACGTCAATTTTATTACCTTTTATTGCTCCACCAGTATCTGCTGCGATTGCTTCACCATAACCTTCAACCCAAACTCTTGTTCCAAGAGGAATTACACGTGGATCTACAGCAATTACTTTTAAGTTTGGATTAGATCTTATATCTGTTCCATTTGCTGTAATCCCCGAACACCCTTCACAATACGCTGTATAGGCCGTTGCTCGCATTGTTAACGTTTTGCCTGTATCATTTGCCGGAGCACTTGTTGTTGTTGTACTTGATGCTGTTGTACTTGATGTTGTTGTGCTTGATGTTGTTGCTTTTTTTGTATTTGAAGTTGTTGCTAGCTTATTAGTTTTGCTCACGGAAGTTTTAGGCTTTGCCGCCGATGCTTTGATGGCTAATGATTCGCCCACATAAATTAAATCAGATGTAAGGTTATTCCATTCTTTTAATTCATCCACTGCCACATCATTTTCACGTGCAATTGCAAATAATGTATCCCCGTGTTCAACGAAATGTTCGTCTTTCAACGATTTTTCATTTTTCGCTTCGTCTGCATTTAAATTTTGCTCTGGATAAAACCATTTCGGATCTATTTCGCTTAGCGATTCAAATTCGCCTATAGCTAAATTGTAAATCTTCGAGATTCCCCACAATGCGTCGAATGGCATAACAGCGAGTTTGTCCTCAGCAGATGACGAACTGGCAAACGAACTTAATCCCAAGGTCAATGCTACAGCTAAAGCTAATGCTTGTTTCTTCATAATTTGTAATACCTCCATAATTTATAATTTTGCATTCTGCTGCTAGCACACTAGAGTTAGGCTCTTTTATGCAAGCAATGCTAGAGAATGCAATTAATAATTCAGGACAATGGACCTGATATTACGAATTATTACTATAAAAACGGAAAAATATACAACATCAATCATATTTTTAGCAGGTCAAATATTTTTATGGAAAAACTACTGAAACTTTATTTGCAACTTTTATACGTTGGAAAATCAATATTTTAAGCCGATAATATGGTAAAGGAGGAATGTAGGGTGGAAATTAATACAATAATGTCTTCTCAGATTATGGAGCTACAACATACTGTACAAATGAGTGTTATGCAAAGTGCACTCAATCTAAATACGGCTGCTGCTGTCGAATTATTAGAAGATCTACCACAGCAGCAAGTGGCTATACATCCGTATAAAGGGTCAGTTATTGATATTTCAATTTAACCTATCTCACTTTAAATTTCTTACTTCAGGTTAATTAATATTTGAAAGTTGGTGCCCTTTTTGATTCGAGTGATAATAATGGATGATGAGCCATTAGCTCTTATAAACATGGAGAAAAAGTTAAAGGAATTTAATTCAATAGAGGTCATTAAATCTTTTACAACTGCGAAAGATTTGCTTGCAGAGGGGCCAAGCTTGGATTTTCAAGTAGCATTTTTAGATGTTGAAATGCCTGGCATGAACGGTTTAGAAATTGCACGGTTATTAAAAGAATGGAACAAAAATGTCTATATCGTATTTGTCACCGCGTATCGAGACTATGCTGTCCAAGCATTTGAAATTCATTCCCTTGACTATTTATTAAAGCCTATTTCAAAAGCTCGTCTAGAGACAACAATTAATAGAATCCAAGAACTCCTCCACCTAGAAAAAAACTCGACTCCTACTCTAATACGAAATAAACCTGCGCTTACGATACAATGTTTCGGAGGATTCGTTGTCTTACACGATGACAAAGCCGTCCATTGGAGAACGGTTAAAACAAAAGAATTATTTTCCTTTCTTTTTTCCAATCTTAATAGCCTTGTACCTCGCGATTCAATCATCGATGCTTTATGGTCAGAGACAGAATATAAAAAGGCAAGAGTGCAGCTACATACAACAGTTTCTTATCTACGTACTACCCTTTCAGCATTGGGCTATTTAGAAGTTATACAGCATGCAAATGGCTGCTATATTTTGCAGCTAGAGGATTTTCAATGTGATGCCCATGACTTAGAGCATATTTTAAATAGAAAAATGGAGACCGGAAAGCTTGATATAGAGACGGCTGAGGCACTAATACAAAACTATCAAGGTGAATATATGGCCACATTAGATTATCCCTGGATTACTAGTAAAGCCAATTTCATGAATAACCAATTTACTCTTTTACTTCATGATTTAGTAGAGCATTATACAGCAATAAATGATGTAAAAAAACGAGAGCATATCTTACTGTTAACGATAGAACATAATCCATATTCCGATAAAACCATTCAACAGCTAATAAAGCACTATATCGACGTGGATAATCGAGCAAATGCAGTAAAGATTTACAATAACTTCAAACGTACTTTGATAGCTGATCTTGGTATTTTGCCAGAGCACGAAACAACTGAGTTATTTAATGCAATATCAGTGGAACTTTAAATTACAATAAAGATTCTCCTAAATGCATATTTTGCTTTAAGCAGAACGAATCATTGTGCAAGGATTTCACCTTAAAGCATACTCAGGCCACCGATAAAAGGCATCGAGAAGTCACTCTCGATGCCTTTTATCTTTTTTCTACCTTGTATTCATCCCGCCAGTAATGGAAATCAACTGTCTTATTTATCTATTAATTGGCCTATCATCAAACGGGAATGACATTTGTTAAAACGTATGCTCTGTATATAAGTTGATCTTCGTTCCGGCTGGGCGACTCCTTGAGGATCAGCAATAGAGGAACGAAGGCTAAAACCATCACGTCCTGTGATAACGCCTTCGTGACCAACATCGGTGCTGCTGGAGTGAAGCGGCTCATCGGACGCCCCCAGGAAGCTCTGCGCGAAAGCGAAGCGTCAGCGGCAAATGTTTTCTGTAGCGAAAGCAAAGCGCCAGCTACAAAGCGACCAGTCGGAACGGAAATCAACCCCACGCTATGATGATAAACCTATTAATTAAAGAAATTTTTTTTTTGAGTTTGGCTACAGTCTGATAATTTATTTAATTATTTTTTCAGACAACCCTCTAACGACACAGATACAATTTCTACCTGACTGCTTCGCCTTGTATAATGCCTGATCTGCAATTGCAATTATTTGATTAGAAGTTTTAATATTTGTTGTAAAAGCTGTAATGCCGGCAGACATTGTAACAGGCCTTCCACACGCAGTCTCTAACAAGGCCTGCTTTATACGTAAATTCTCCGCTAAATCTAAAGCTACATCTATTGTAGCGGATGGTAATATAACCATGAACTCTTCCCCACCATATCGAAAGCACATTCCCTGTTTATCAATGTTCTCCTGCATATGATTTGCAAAGGCTTTTAAAACTTCATCTCCTACAGTATGTCCATATGTATCATTTATACTTTTAAAGTCATCTAAATCTATTAAAACCATTGCATGTGGCACTTTATTAATGATTAATTCATTTAAAATTTGATCCATCCTTCTACGGTTAGGAATTCCCGTTAAGGAGTCTAAATTCAGTTGATCAGTTAAATCAAATATTTTGCTTTCTGAGCAAATGACCATGTTTTGTACTACTTCTTTTAACGAATGCGCTTCGTAATACCAGTCATTAATTTCTTCAAGCTTCTCTATTTCTTCTTTCTCTAAGCTTGTAGAAAGCTTTTTTAAAGGTCGTGTAATTTTTAAAGCTAGCCATACAGCCAATGCCAATACTGTAGTTAACAATAATAGTAAAGGCACGATTATACTTTTTATCAACACGCTAAATGAAACTACTCTTTCATCAAGTAATTTGTCAACCACTTGCGACATATAAGGTTCGATAGACTTATCCTGATTTGGTTCTCTCAGTTTTTCTTGTACGTAGCTTTCAGTGATTGCTGAAACTTCCTTCACATAATTTTCCTGCATGGCTATTTTATTTTGCATAAGAATGTCATTAAATTTTCGATAGCTGCTCCAAATACTCACACTAGAAGTCGCAAGTACAACAATTACCGTCATACTAACAATAACAAACGATAACTTTAACTTGAATTTACCCACAATAGATCATTTCTCCCATTGAGATGATTTTTTCGTTAAATTTTATCAATGTTTCAACCCACAAATTATTTATTCCACCATCATACGTCATATCTCTTAAAAAAAACTTAAAAACCGATTAAATATAGCTAATCCATATAAACAAAAAGAACCAAACCTTACTGTAGTTCTTTTTGATTACTCTTAATATATTCTTTCAGGTGTGTTGATTAACCATTTTTATACATTCGAATTAATTCGAAGAGGCTGATTTCCGCTGCTGGCTACTCACCTTCCTGCGGGCGAGCGTCGAGCCGCTGCGCTCCGTGCAGGGTCTCGTCTGTCTCGCTTTCCCTCCCGAGTCGAGTAACCCTACACTACAATCAGTTAAAATGGAAATATAATAGCAAAATAGTAATAAAAAAATCCTTATCGCTCAATATAAACCTATTTTTTCCTAATCAACACGCCTGATATTTTTTTAAAAAATTCCTTATTTCTTATTCCCATTTTCCGAATTTCATGGCATGGTAAATGTAGGTCTTTTAATACAACTAGAATATCATGGAGGTCCTTATGTCACCGTTAAAAAAAGCGACTATACGACATTCGCTTTTCATTATTTTAATTTTTATAGGTCTTACTACACTTCGTTTACTATGGCTAGCATACTTTCTCCCTTCCAGTGATCAACCGATTGCCCAGGAAGGTATATTTGATATACGAGATCAACAGCTATCCGATGAAGAAGTTCTTAACTTAAATGGTGAATGGCTCTACTATCCCGGATCATTAATAGATCCGTTAAACATTGATAATAACAAGTCTCCTCAATCATTTGAACAAGCTACCAGAACGATTCCCATGCGAGGTTCAGAGGCAACGACACAACGATATGGTACATACCGTTTAAAAATCTTACTCAATCACAGTGCTCCCAAAGATGATCGTTATGCCGTTCGAATTCCTGCAGTACCAACCGCCTCAGCATTATATATTAACGGGAAGTTGATTGAACAGTCAGGAAAAGTAGCTACTGATTCAAATAATCATAAAGGGCATGCCGCTCCTTATACTGTTTTCTTTACAAGTGAGCAGCCTGAAATAGACTTGATTCTACATGTATCTAATTTTGATACATCAGTAAGTCCTAGCATTGATAAAAGAGTTTTATTTGGCTCTGCTTCAGCTATGGCACATCACCAAATGATTAATGATCTATCTCTTGCGACAATTTCAATAATGCTCTTATTATTCGCACTTTTTAGCACCCTTGTGTTCTTGTTTATTAACCCAAAGCCAATTGTTTTACTGTTCACAGTAGGGTTTCTTTTGCCTTTAGCAGATGAATTAATTTCATATGACCAATCTATCATCACTTGGTTACATCTCGATTATGTATGGTCATTTAAGCTATCTACTATCATTTATCTCGGGGCTTCTTTTTTCTTTGTTCAATTTATGCGTGTTTTACTCGTCAAATATCATAATGCTAAAAGCTTTCAGTGGCTCTTTGCTTTCTACGGCCTTTCAGCATTTTTCACTGTCGTTTTACCGATTAATTGGTTATTCGCAATAAATTCTCTTTACTTTATACTTTATGTCGTTTCATTTTTATTTGTAGTGGTACTCGCTTTAAGAGAGTATCTTGAAAATCAAAAACAGAGCACAGCTTTTATTGCACTGACGGCTCTCGGTACAATGAATGGCATCATATGGGCATATATCAAATCCATCTATGTTTTTGATATACCAATGTATCCATTCGATTATTTATTTGTCATGCTCGGTTTTTCTGGCTATTGGTTTAAACGCTTTTTTGAAAATAAAGAGCAAATTAATCAATTGATTGCTAAATTACAAAAAGACGATGCATTAAAGGATGAATTTTTATCCAGTAGCTCACAAAAGCTATGGGATCCCATGAATAAAATGATGACATTAGGACAGTCCATTTATGATAACCCAAACAATAAGCTTATGGATGATGACAAACAAAACCTAAAGCATCTAATTGATATTGGGAGAAGCATGTCATTTTCATTAAATGACATCCTAGACTTTACTCGTTTAAAAGAAGGTAATTTGCATCTCCATAAAAAGAACGTCAGTATTCAAGGTACAGTTTATGGTGTTTTTGACTTATTGCGCTTTATAACAATTGGCAAACAGATTCAAATGAATTCAACAATTCCTAGGTCATTCCCTAATGTGGTGGCCGATGAAAATCGATTGATCCAGATTCTTTTTAATCTCCTACACAATGCCATTAAATATACAAGTGTAGGATCTATAGAAATCAGTGCCCATATAGAAAATAATATGGCTGTTATCCATATTCGTGATACTGGGTTAGGAATGGATGATGATATCCAAAGTCGTCTATTTTCCCCTTACGAACAAGGAAAGGACAACGATGATGGAATTGGCCTCGGGTTATTAATTTCAAAGAAACTCATCGAATTACATGGTGGAACTTTGCAAATACATTCTGTTCCTAACAAAGGATCGGATGTCTATTTCACATTACCATTAGCAGAGGAAGGGTTGAGTGAAGACCAATCATATATTGAACAAGAGGTTATGGATCTACCTATTGAAGGGAATAATTCATCCCCTACAATGGAAAAACAATTTCATATTTTAATGGTCGATGACGATCCTGTAAACTTAACGATTATGCGTAGTTTATTTGCAACAACAGAATATGCTGTTACTACTATTACTAGCAGTGAAAAGGCATTAGAAGTATTACAGCAAGAAGAGTGGGATTTAGTCATTATTGATGCGATGCTACCTTATATATCTGGCTATACATTAATTGAAAATATTCGAGAGCACTACTCATTGCTTGAATTACCTGTCTTAATACTAACAGCACGGAATTATCCCGAGGATGTTTATACTGGTTTCGTTCATGGTGCAAATGATTATGTTACGAAGCCTATTAATTCTTTAGAGTTAAAGGTAAGGAGCAGAGCCTTAATCGATTTAAAATATAGCATCAATCAACAACTACATTTTGAAACAGCTTGGCTTCAGGCCCAAATACAGCCTCATTTTTTATTTAATACATTAAATACAATTGCATCACTTAGTACGATCGATACTGATCGAATGATTGACTTAATGCATCATTTTGGTGAATATTTACATGCAAGCTTTGATGTGCGGAATCTACAGCGAGTGGTGCCTCTTCAGGAAGAGCTCGAGCTAGTGCGCTCATATCTCTATATCAAAGAGCAGCGTTTTGGGGAATTACTAAACATTGAATGGGATGTTGATGAAAATATAAACATTGAAATCCCCCCTATCTCCTTACAAACTTTAATAGAAAATGCGATTCGTCATGGTGTATTGAAACAGGAAGAAGGCGGTACAATTTGTATCCGTATAAAAGATTTTCCGGATCATGTAGCAGTAAGTGTTATCGATGATGGCGTTGGGATAGATCCAAGTATATTAGATGAACTACAATCCGGTGGCCATTCACCAAACACTGGCGTAGGGCTACGTAATACGGATTTACGTCTTAAAAGGATTTACGGCCAGAGATTACAAATTACAAGCACACTAAATGAAGGAACAACTGTCACCTTCCATATTCCTAAAAAATAAATGAAAGAGGTCATCACCTTCTCAATTGAGTTGGTGGTGGCTCTTTTTTATACTTTCAAGTTACAATTACTATATTAATGATTATTTATAACCCATCGCCAAAAGCCGGGGATAATATTTTTAAAGGTACGCTATATAGATAAGTTGATCTTCGTTACGACTGGGCGACTCCTCGGGGATTAGCAATAGAGGAACGAAGGCTAAAACCATCACGTCCTGTGATAACGCCTTCGTGACCAACATCGTGTTGGCCCGAGACCCTGCAGCGAGCAAAGCGAGTGAAGCGAGTGAAGCGGCTCATCGGACGCCCCCAGGAAGCTCTGCTCTGTGCGAAAGCGAAGCGGCAGCAACAATTGTTTTATCTGTGCGAAAGCGAAGCGACAGCGGCAAATGTTTTATCTGTGCGAAAGCGTAGCGACAGCAACAACAAAGCGCCCAGTCGGAACGGAAATCAACCCCACGTTATGGTGATAAGCTAAATTTATGGATTTTTAGAAATCAGGGTACATTAATAGTATGTTAATAAAGAAAGGTCGATAATATGCACAAAATTTACATAATAGAGGACGATATCAATATTTCAAATATTATTGAGGAGCATTTATCAAAATATCAATTTGAATGCTATACCGTCCAACAATTTAATCATATAGTAGAAGAATTTCAAGCAATTCAACCTCATCTCGTTGTTATGGACATTAACCTGCCAACCTACGATGGGTACTTTTGGTCGCGTAAAATCCGTCAGCTATCCAACTGCCCTATTATCATTGTATCTGCGCGTGTGAATGATATCGATCAAGTGTATGGTATTGAAAACGGGGCCGATGATTTTATCACGAAGCCCTTCTCGCTAGATGTACTTATGGCAAAGGTGAATGGTCTTATTCGTCGTACATATGGAGAATATGCTTCCTCCGATTCTAATTCGATCTCCATTGCTAATACAACATTAAATTCTAATACAGTTCGTCTTTACACCGAGAAACACGAGAGCCTGTTAACGTTAAAGGAGATGCAGCTTAGCAAATTACTATTTGAAGCTTATCCTAATGTTGTTCCTCGTCAAAAATTGTTAAGTGCCATTTGGGATGATGAATCCTTCGTAGAAGAAAACACTTTATCTGTTAATATTGGCCGATTACGCAAAAAATTCGAGGCGATTCAATCTAGACTCGAAATTAAAACAATTCGTGGACTTGGTTATCAATTAGTGGAGGCAGAAGAATGAAGCTTTTCTTGCGAGATCATGTAAGTGTAATCATTCTTTATTGTGTAAGCTTTCTATTATTACCCTGGATCATTCATTCATTGGATGATTTATCTTCACACTATTTTTATTTTATCTTTCTCGTTAGCTTCCTATTTACCATTTGGCTGATTGGACGTTATTATCGCAGAAGAAAGCTCTATGCTCATTTACAGAAGAACACACTAACAAGCGATAACCTCTATCTGTATGAACCACAGGCTATGATTGAGCAAGCCTATAGCCAAAAACTACGACAAATGCAATATCTATACTTAACACAGCAGCAATATTTAGAGGAGCAAGGGAAAGAAAAACAGCTTGTACTTTCACATTTTGTCCATCAAATGAAAACGCCATTATCGGTTATTCAACTGATGATCCAATCTAACGCAACTAACCAATTAGAGCCCTTGCAAATAATTAATCAGGAATGTGATAAGCTGACGTTTACCCTCAATCAGCTACTAACTTATGAACGCACGTCCAATCTAGTCGCTGATTTAAAAATAGAAGCACTTTCATTAAAAGAGCTTATGAAGGAAGTTGTTAATGATTTAAAAGATTATTTCATCGCTAAAGAAGTTTTTCCAAAAGTGACGATTGTTGAAAATACGATTATTTATTCAGATCGTAAATGGTTAAAAGTCGTACTTTATCAAGTCATCAATAACGCCATTAAATATGGTGAGTCTGAAAGTTCTATTCAAATCAGTTATGATGAAGCTACTTTACGCATTCAAAACTACGGAGAAACGATTCCCGAGAGTGAAATTTCACGTGTCTTTGATTTATTTTATACAGGCATGAAAGGAAGAACGAGCGGTGAAGCAACAGGTATAGGCTTGTATTTAGTGAAAAAGATTTTAACGGTATTAGAGCACCCTTTTACTTTACAGTCCCATGAGCGCGTCACGACCTTTTCCATAGACTTTTCAAATAGCGTGAAAAAACCATGATTGTAAGGTAATATGACAACTTTGTCATATTGACGTCATATAGCCAAATAGGTAAAATGCTGCTCCTTCTTTATACTTAAGCTATCAATCGAAGTAAGGGAGTTGTTAAAGATGGGAAACTCAATCCTACAAGTGACTAATTTGCAGAAAGAATATATCGGCGAAATCACATACAAGGCTTTGAACGGCATAGATTTTCAGCTTGGTGAGAACGAATTCGTAGCCGTAATGGGACCTTCAGGAAGTGGGAAAACTACATTTTTAAATAGCGTGTCAACAATCGACCGCCCTACCGCTGGCGAAATTCTTATAAATGAAAGAAATCCTTATTCTTTAGATGATGAGGAACTTGCTAAGTTCCGACGTTCAGAATTAGGCTTTGTCTTTCAAGATTTTAATCTTGTCCACACATTAACGGTGAAAGAAAATATTTTATTACCGTTAACGTTAGATAGTTTACCTGCTGATAAAATGCAGCAACGACTTAAACATGTATCTCAATTTCTCGGAATTGAAGAGCTTCTATCAAAACGAATTTATGAAATTTCTGGTGGACAAAAACAACGTGTTGCTATTGCTCGTGCGGTTATTCATGAACCGAGTTTATTGCTGGCAGATGAGCCTACAGGAAATCTCGATTCCAAAGCAGTAAATGATGTCATGAACTTATTTAGTTCTATTAATACTGAGCTAAAAACTTCCATTTTAATGGTGACACATGATCCTTATGTAGCAAGCTTCGCCAATCGTATTATATTCATTAAGGATGGTAAATTATACAACGAAGTTCATCGTGGTCATAATCGTAAACAATTTTACCAGGAAATCATGGACACACTTGCTTTTTTAGGTGGTGGACAGCATGAGCTTTAATCATATCGTTGTTCAAAACATTTTACGTGATAAATGGACCTATGTTTCGTATTTCCTTAGCAGTATGTTCTCTATCATTATTTTCTTTCTATTTACAGTCATTGTGTTTCATCCGGGTCTTGCAATTATAGATCCCCACTCATCACTTGGCCTTGCATTAATGTTAGCGAGTTTGCTCGTTTATTTGTTTTCATTTATCTATATTGCCTATTCCATCATGGCCTTTTTAAAGAAAAAAACAAAAACACTAGGTATTTTTATGATTACTGGTGCATCGATGAAACAGATTCGTACGTTAGTCTTTCGTGAAAATATTCTAATCGGTGCTATGGCGATTATTACAGCCATTATTCTTGGGCTTGTCATTGCACCTCTCTTCTTAATGGGTGCCAAGGTTGTGTTAAAGGCAGAAACTTTCGGTATGTATATGCCTATTAAAGCAATTGTTTTAACTATTGGTTTATTCCTTGTATTATTCGTTGTAATTTCAAAAATAATGACAAGATTTATAAATAAAGAAGCGTCCATTCAACTATTAAAAAGTGATGCTGTTATTGAAAAATCGATAAAACCACACTATCTTTTATTATTCATTAGTATTATTATTTCCGCTACTTTAGCCTATTTATTAAAAATTGATCATGAGATTATATATAGCTTTGGTGTTCTTTACTACACAGCGTTTTTCGTAAGTATTCTTTCTACCATTTATCTAGTCATCTCACAAGGTATGCGCTTCCTGCTTAAAATTTTCGAGAGATCACCAGCCTATATGCGGAAAACGAATATGTTACTAGCTTCCAATCTCAATGCGAAAATGAAATCGCACGCAAATATACTATTTTTAATCACGGTCTTATTAAGCGGTGTATTTTTAAGTACAAGCATTTTATTTAGCTCTTACTATAATGTTGAAAAAGATAGTGAGGCAAATTTTCCATACAGTTTTCAGTACATTGCCACTCCTAAGGCTGATCCAAGTATGGTAGAAGCTGATATTGAAAATATTGAAAAACAATTATCCACATTGGATTCAGAAAAATATTTCATTGAATTTAAATCGAATGAAGATACACGACTTGGTTATATGTCAGTTTCCGACTATAATCTGTTAAAAAATCAGAGGGTTAGATTAAATGACAATGAATTTATAGCTGTTGCTGGCCAACGTAAAATATCGCCAATAACAAATACAGTAGAAGATCATTATCTTAAGAACTTTAAGCTAGCTTCTGTAGATGAGCGAAATTTTTTACCTTCCGGCTTCAGGAAAACGTATTTTATTGTACCTGATCATCTTTATAACAGTATCGATTACCCTGTTTATAAAGCTTATTTATTTGAGTTAGAAAATTGGACAGCACATACAGAACTTGCGAAAAAAATTATTGGGGATATGCCGCATATATATGAGGAACGTTATGTAACTTCAAAAATCGAATTGTATGACTCAGAGATGTTAACGAAAAGTATTATGTTCTTTATCGGCTCTATGTTGAGCTTAATTTTCTTAAGTGCAGCAATGAGTATACTCTACTTCTATTTACAAACGACACTTCTTCAGGAAAAAGAAAAGTATTCAGGCATACGGAAGCTTGGGCTATCTAAAAAAGAGTTATTCACAGTTGTTTCTAAGGAGCTGGCGATCCTTATATTTGTACCATTCACGATAGCCACTACAATGTTATTTGCTACATTATTGGCTATGCGAAAAATGATTTCAACATCATTTTTCCAAGTCTCAATGGTGAGCTCTTTATGCTTCTTTGCCCTGTTCTTCGTTAGTTTTATATTTATTCGCAAAAGCTATTTCAAACGCTTGCTTAGCAATTGATGAAAAAAACATCGCACTCCTCTCGGGGTGCGATGTTTTCATATTGTTGAAAATAATTGTATCAATGAAATAAGGTATCACATTAAATAAAGTATGGCTCTTCGGCAAAACAAGGGGGTTGATTTCCGTTCCGGCTGGGCGCTTTGTTGTTGCTGTCGCTACGCTTTCGCACAGAGCAAAGCTTCCTGGGGGCGTCGGGGCAACACGAGGTTGGTCACGAAGGCGTTATCACAGGACGTGATGCTTTTAGCCTTCGTTCCTCTATTGCTAATCCCCGAGGAGTCGCCCAGCCTCCACTCCATTCAACCACTTCACATAGCATGTATCTTCTGGCATGTCACTCTAATTTATAGTGATAAAATTAAACTTCAGCAACAGATGTTTTTGTGCGAAAGCGGAGTGGCACAACATTCACAAAACTTAGAGTGCGATTTTTTTATTCTTTACCAAAGCACAGGCTTTGCTACCATTAGCCATAACATAATTAGCAATAGCAAAATGTACATCCATGCTTTGCGATGTAGCAATGAAGTAAATTTTTGCTGATCATAGACAGGTGTATTAAATGTCTGTAAAGTCGGTTTGAACGCTCTTGCTAAAAAAACAATGGAGGCCAGATCACAAGAAATGTAAGAACAATCCACGAGGTACTCCAATGATAGCCCGCATGCCACATTAATAAAATACCGGATGCAACAAGAACATGCCCCGAATGCTTGACGATCGTAATCGCTCCTTTAAATGCCTCAATATAAGGTGACATTTCAACATGAGACGCTGTACGCATTTTCTTAACAATTGTTAGAACAACGAACAAAGGCCCAATCGAAAGAACAGCACTTAAAATATGTATGTAAAGAAGAATTGTATAAATTGAAATCATGGTGCGTCCTCCCCTTTTAACTTTTTTCAGCAGAAGTCTCCCGCCTCTATAGATGGTGAGATGAATGCGGGTTTAAGTTACTTTTTCATTGGGTGTCCAAACACCTGCTGAAAGAAGTTAAAGCCTCCGGCGGATGTCACGGAATCGGAAAGGAGTTCTTTGTGCAAGCACAAAGCCGATTCCGGACGCAATTATGCCAAGGCATAATTGATTCAGTCCCCCCTCATTATAGCACTTAACATAAGCGCGCTTTATCGCCAATTGTGAATGCTTTGTAAACGCAAAATGAATCATTGTAAAATTGTTTGAAATATACACAAAGAGGGTAAGGATTATAGTAATATGGATAGGCTCGAAAAACTACAGAATTGATTTTTTGAAACCCTTTATAAAACTAATGTTTCAGCTATTCTTTAAATTTGTATTAATATATAAGTAAGAAAACTAAAGAATTCATTTGGGGAACTTTGTGGGGAACGTTTTTATAATTAAATAAATCTATGGGCAGGTACTGGTTTAACAGACAACTAAATTGGTTGTCTGTTTTTTTATATGTACATTCATCTCCAGTTTTCCTAAAATGGGAATGTAAAGGGAGGATTTTGTAAATGAAAAAATTATTTTACGTAGGAGCCATGTCTATATTATTACTTGCTGCATGTGGTGAAGAAGAGACTGCTACAATTACGCCAGATGAGTTTAAAAAGTTGGAAAACGGTATGAGTCCTGATGAGGTAAAAGAAGTTGTAGGTGGCCAACCGAAAAATCCAGATGCCAAAGAAAATGACAATTTATTATTGGAATTAGACTATGATGGAGAAAATGGAGTAGATAAAGAATCTTCTGTATCGCTTATTTTCAAAGATGGAAAATTAAATTCTATTATAGAAGATGGATTAATGACGGAGAAAGTTGAGTTGACTAAGGAACAAAAAGAAAAAATTTTCGAAGACGTATCAAATTCAATGAATAAAGCTTCTACGGGTGCGATTGATGAATACGAATCTACATTAAAACAAATTATTGCCAAGACTAAGAGTAATTCTAATATCAATATGAAAGATAAGGGATTAATCGAAGCTGGAAGATATAGCATTGAATTAAAAAGTGATATTTTTATCTTTATAGATGTTAATAAAGAAAATAACATTGAAAAAATTAGTACTGCAGTTTCATCAAATGCGCTTGCAACACAAAATAAAGAAGTAAAAATTGCATTCGAAGCATTATTACAAAGTGCAGATAAAACTTTAAGTATTCAGCAACAATCAGCTATTCTGGATAAACTAGGCTTTACAGGTGACGGAAAATTGGTTGACCACACTGAAACATATACTCTCAATGATGTTATGTACACATACCACAGTAGCATTGAAAATGATTCTGCAATATTGCAAGCTAAACTAAAATAAGTCACTCAAATGAGTGACTTTTTTCTTTTGATATAAATATCATTTGATATATAATTCAAATGATTTATAATTAGATTTTAAAAAGGAGTGTTAGGTATGAAACTTACAGAAAAAGTAGAGGCAGTTATCAATGCTGCACAAGCTGCTAAAAATGGCGAGAGCGAGCATACATCATATAGAATCTTTAAAGAGTGTGGGCTTACACAAGGGGCGATTAAACGCTATGTAGATGGAGTAAGTGACATCAGTCGTATGGGATTAGGCGTAGCTGAAAAGCTTGGTGAATACTATGATAATCATCTTGCAAAATAAATAAAAAAACTTTTATAAATCACTTAATTTATATATCAAATGACTTATAATTAAAGTATAGAAAGGAGGTGAGTTTGTGGAATACTTAGGAACAATAATAGCCCTAGCATTCATTGTTTTACAACTTCATTCAAAATGGCTGGACAACCGGAAGAAGAAGTTAGAAAACAAGAAGCTAGAGCTAGAAATTAGAAAAATGAGAAGAGGGGGTTAATCCCCTCCCTCATCACTAAGTATACTACAAGCATATGAAAATTTTAAGTATCCTACTCATTGCTTCACTTGTTGCTTTGCTTGCGTTATATGTACGAGGTTACTTTTTAAACCGTAAGCAAAAAAGTTTATTGAAGGAACGTGATGAACTTGTCAAAAAATCAACAAGAGAAAAATAAATACGCGTTCGGATCAACTGAGGAACTTCTTAAATGAATAAACAAAAAAAGACCAGGTATTCACATTTTATGAGCGCCTGGTTCTTTAATTAAAAAAATTTATATAACCTATTTAACAAGAATTTTGTAAATATAGTATTTTCCAGTTTCAGTAGCACCAGTTCTATCATAGTGATAAACAATAGCTTCGCCAGGTTTCATTGCTTTAATTGTATTACGAGAAGTTAAAGTAACTACACCTGCACCTGATTTTATTTCTAGTTTAGTAGCGCCCCATCTATTTTCTGTTCCTACCATCATATTCGAATTAGTCACACCTTGGCACAAGTCATCGCTTTTGCAAAATTCCCACCAATCAAGACCAGCAGCAGAAGCTTTTTGCGTTTCTGAAACAGGCATAACTGTTAAAGTAGAAAGTGCAAGCGCAGAAGCAAGAACTATTTTTTTGAATTTCATGTTTTTTCATCCTTTTTCTAATTTTTTTTGCTATAGCATATCAATACCCTCGAGTTACTATTATCCTACCATTCCCAAAAGTAGTAATTCAATTGAATTTCCACGCCAATATCCGGCGTTATGACCGCCATTTTCTGACGGCATTCAGCTATCTATTTTATAAAACACGCCAAATCACGCCAATTATACCGCCATTATTTGACGTTCTATTATTTTTTCATATAACTTAGGTAACATTTTAGTGAATTTCCCACTAAAACACTTGATATTTTCATTCAGTTTAGTTCATTTACTAAGATAATAATTTTCACAAAATTGTCACTTTAGTATCATTTAACAGGTAATAAGACCAGACCAGCTCAGCTAAATTAGCTTTGCTAGCCTTTATTACTTATTTACTACGACGTTGCTGAATCGTAATATACAAGCCTACTAAACGATCAGTTGTCATTGCTCCACTTTGTACATCCTTCAAGTCTGAATTCTGAATAATATTTAACAGCCTGTGTAATTAAGCCTTATTGCACTTACTTATTTAATACGCTGTGCAATGATAAGTTTCAAACCTTCATAATCACCATTTGTCATAGTTCCATTATCAAATTTATCTAACCACATTTTATCAATCAGCTTTTTATCAACTGCTTGTTTAATATGGTCACACACTGCAGCTTTAGTTGTCTCGTTTGTGAATTGCATTGTATCATCACCCTTTTCCTTTGGTTTATCTAAGCCGTTTTTAATGTCTAACTTGAATTGTTCCTCTGAAATCCCCATGCTCTGCAGATACGAAAATGGATCTCTATGTGTCGTACCTTTTAAATTGTCCGTAATCCAACGGTGTGACTTAATTCCGTTACATCCAGCACCTTTAGCAAGTTCGCGCAATAACCAAATATAAGCCGCGTAATCCTTTTTAAATTGCTCCGTATCATTTGTACGTGCCAATTCTACTTGTGCATAACAATATGGATTACCTTTAGGGCCACAACCGTACTGCACACGATTAACTGGTGCAACTTGTACAATCTTACCGCCACCACCTACCCAATGTGAGGTGAATGCATTCGCTTTATTCCGATTCATAAAAGCAATTTCATTTTCCAAAGCATTTGAGCCACAATTATTAGGATTTCCTGATTCATGGGCAATGACGTATTTAGCAGCTGTCAAAGCATAGTTTGGCAAGCCTGACATCAATCGCTGTTCGATAGCATAAGTCATTTGCGCCCACCTTCTTTGTTAAGTTTTTCAATTGTTTCTCCAATAATTCCAGGCATATCTACACCTAATGTTTGAAGGTTCTCAGCGATTGAACCACCTTCTTTGTATAGGAATAAAGCTAATGTGAAGCCTGTTAAATAGAAATCTAAGCCAAAAATTAAATCAAGTAGGATAACAAATGTAATTGCAACCAGCTCCCCAATCCATCGAATGATACCATCGCGCATAATCCTTGATTGATAAGGCGATACCTTCTTCCATGTTTTCAATAAGCCTGTTGCAAAATCCAATACTTTAAATGCGAAATAAGCAAGTAGCATATATAAAATCGTTGTTGGTACTAATGATAAAAACGGATATTGAATTAATTGTGCAATGTCCATAAGACACCGTCCTTTTCTGCATAATAAAAGCCCTCCACAAATTTTGTGGAAGGCATTTTAAAAAGTACCCTAAATATAAGAGTGCTTAATAACATTAATCTTTTTTTATTCCATCAATATAGATGTTTCTAACTTCTAGCGAGAGATTCTTATCTGTATGTGGCCATTTATCATTATCATAACTGTATCTAATATTTTTAAACACGTAGGTCCAATTTAATTTACCTACTAAAAATAAATTGAACAAAAAATGCGTTATGGAATAAAACATAAAGAAAGTGATCATGTCTTTATCAATTTGAGAACTCTTAATTGTGTAGGTAGAAATATTGTTAATCGTATTTTGAACACTGCCTATGAGAATAAAGCGATTTCTAAAAGAATAACAGCTCATGGTTTAAGGCATTCCTTTGCATCCTTATTATGTGCTCAAGGAGTTGCAATAACAGTAGTTGCGAAAATGCTTGGCGATACACCTAATACTGTTTTAGATTATTATGCACACTCTTTAAAAGAAAAGGAAAAAGAGGCCGCGAAACTCATCACTAAGTTAATTGTTTAAAATCGTTAGGGTTTGGGGCACTTTTTGGGGAACCAACATTAAAAAATGCCCTTTAACCCTTTGTAAATTTATATCCCTAGACACTTCGAAACATATTATAGTAATATGCACTTATAGAACGAAAAGGAGTGATTTTTATAGGAATTCATCAATTTTTTACAAGTCTTAATGACCTAGAGCGTATTATTCGTTGCCCTGGACGCTTCAAATTTGAAGAGCACAATGTGGCTGCTCACTCTTGGAAGGTATCACAGTATGCGATGTTCTTTGCCACACTTGAGGAAATGAATGGAGCTACAATTAATTGGAAATCATTATATGAAAAAACAATCAACCACGACTTTGCTGAAGTATTTATCGGCGATATTAAAACTCCGGTAAAGCATGCGAGCCCAGAGCTTAAGCAAATGCTTGCACATGTGGAAGACAAAATGATGGAGAAATTTATTATTGATGAGATCCCTCAAGAGTTTCAGGCTGTCTTCTTTGAGCGCATGAAAGAAGGCAAGGATAAAACTATAGAGGGTCGCCTACTTGAGTTTGCTGATAAGCTTGACCAATTTTATGAAGCCTTTGCTGAGTTAAAACGCGGAAACACAGATAAAGAATTTGTGCATATGTATCAATCAGCTCTTTCCAAGATTTTAGCTATTCCACTTGAAGCTTCGGTTCACTATTTCCGTACTGAGATTCTGAAGGATGCTGTGAAGGAAAAAACACATATTGATATTCAAGCTTTGACAAATGAAGTGTTAACATCAAATTAATAAAGTGCATGTACAAGTTTTCCGAACGAATGAACTCGCGGAAGGCTTTTTTTATTTCCTCAAAAAAGTCGTATAATGAAAGGAGACCGATTGGAGGGAAGCTTTTGTCACAGGAATGTTCAATTGTAGAGGATTTATTACTTTTGTATAAGAAACAAGCGCTCCAAGCAACTACTATACAATTTGTCGAACACCATTTAGCTAATTGTGAGCATTGCCGGCAACTTGCTACTTCAAAGCAAACACAAGGCTATCATTTACTAATGAAAAGAACGGTAACATTTTTCCACCTTGTTTTTATCGTACTATCCTTTATGTTTGCCATTAACTCTTCCTTACTTGGCAATCAAACGAGCTTTGCTGTATCATACGCGATTTTTGGCTGTCTTACTTATTTCTTTTACAAAAATATTTGGATTGTTTTTGTCATCAGCTCTGTACCTGTTTTTGTATGGGCCATTATTAACAATATCAATAATTCACTCTATGTCACCCACTACTCCTTAACGGAAATTGGTACACTGTTGATTGGAGCTAGCTACATAGCACTTTTACATACTATTTTTGCACTATTTGGTGCCGCTTTTGCTATTTTATTTCGTAGGTTTACAAAATAATGTTCCACCTTGCAGAAGGAAGTTGTCTTAAGTATCTGAGACAACTTCTTTCATCACCAATTATACCCATTCATAAGTTCAACATCCCCTAGCATTTCATTAGAAATACCTTCTAAATCTTGAAGCATCCATAACTTTTTTGCCGGTCCTGTTACAACAGCACCATAAGCTTGAAATCCATTCTTTTTTATATAATCATAGCGTTCTTGCAAATGGTGTAAACCGAGAAACTCCTCATAATAGCTTTTCTTTTCATTTTTCAATAGTTTTTCCATATTTCTTACCATCCAACGCTGGCTATCTTTCACATTACTTGATAAGTCCTGTGCTTCAGATATATGTGAATAATCATCACTAACTGTTAAGCCTCCTGATAGACCGATTCTATCATAAATTGTAATTGTACCACTGGAGCGGCCAGAAGCAGTTGGTTCAAAGGATTTAAACTCACCTGTATATAATGGCATCCAAACGATTTGGACGTCGTACGGAGCAAGCATTTTTACCAATTCTATAGGCTCTTTAAATGTTGAAATTGAAAATGCCATTTCCGCTACAGTTCCATCAGGTAATTCTTCTAATATCTTCCATATATTATTGTTAAGTTGAGATGAGGTTGCTTTTCCCGTTACCGGATCTTCGGGTAAATTAAAATTAAATTGTTGTGATGTATTTGTCGACGGTAAGTCCATACTCAGAGATGAATTAGAATTCATTATAGATTTTTCAACATGCATTTCGCCGACTACAACCTTTTCCTTTCCTACCTGCTTCTCTAGAGGATAGCTAAATTTTTGTGTCAGGAATGGTGTTATTTCAGCAGGCGAATCCATAGAATATTGACCTTTCATATTTGGATGTAGCCATTCAAATACCATTAAAGAGTTATAAGCATGTTTAAGATCAGGACGCGTTTTATCAAAAACGATGGACACCCCTGCTATATAGAGAGCATAAATAACGAAGCATATTAGCAATATACGCAGTACTCGAAATGTTAACGTAAAACGGTATTTTCTTAAAATCTTTTTTTCATTCCCCTGCGACCACTCAGTCATGTTGGAAACCTCCATTCTTTTTCACTATTTCTTCTAATCTTTTTCGGGCACGATGCAAAAGTATTTTCACCTGCCCCTCAGAAAGCTCTAGGGCCTCCTGCAATTCTAAGTAGGTGAATTGTTCATATTCACGTAAATATAAAATCGTTCGGTAATTTTCAGGTAAAAATTTCAGCAACGCCTGTACATCTTCTGTCACTTCCTGCGTTAAAAAATCCTCTTCTGGTAACCCATACGGACTTAGCATTTCATCTTTCCAAAATAAGTGTGCGAATGGAATAGTCCTTCGCCTTTTCTGCTTACGCCATTCATCTAAATACGTGTTCCGTGCAACTTTGAATAACCATGCTCTCACATCCTCCTCTTTATAAAATGACAGCGATATCGTAGCTCGTACAAATGTTTCTTGCACTAAATCCTCCGCTATATGCACTGAACCAGACATCTTCAGCAGAAAATAATATAACGATTTCGCGTATTTTTCATAAAGTTGCTCAAGCTCGTTTTTCCGCTGTCTGTCCATGCCATCTCCCTCATTTCGTTTTTCACAAGTAAAACGTATGTCTTTGCTAAATGTTACAGTAATTACTAAATTTTTTATTAAAATCAATTTCACCTTGGCATAATTGAGTCCGGAGGCTTTGAGCCAACAGATGTTTTTTGCGCGATAGCGTAGTGCTAACGTAGCGTCAGCAAAAGGTTTTGTCTGTGCGAAAGCGAAGCGTCAGCAACAGCATGATGTTGATCACTCAGTCGTTGCCACAGGACGTGGCGTTCTTAGACTGTGTTTCTCTATTTCAGTAGGTGTTTAGACACCTACTGAATAAAAATAAAAAAGAGTCGATTTAGAATGGCCTTCCAACATCAAGTTGGGGAGCTTCATTTCACGACTCTTTTTACAGTAATTATGCTTTTTTTACGAACTCTGACTTTAATTTCATTGCACCAAAGCCATCGATTTTACAATCAATATTGTGATCGCCTTCAACGAGACGAATGCTTTTCACCTTTGTCCCAATTTTTAATGTTGAAGAACTACCTTTAACCTTTAAATCCTTAATAACTGTAACAGAATCGCCGTCCGCAAGTAGATTGCCATTAGCATCCTTTACGATTAGCGAATCTGCCTCCTGCTCCGTTCCATCAGTACTCCACTCATGCGCACATTCTGGACATACGAAGTTCGTTCCATCCTCATATGTGTATTCAGAATTACATTTTGGACAATTTGGATAAGCTGCCATTTCTGCTTCCTCCTTTTACTTTTTATCTAGGTAAACCCTATATATGCTCCTTTATCTTACATACTAAGCCCTACTAAGTAAAGGTTGTTCGTATTTTTCGTTCGCATTTGTGAATAATATTTGAATCTGTTTCAAGCTTTTGGAGATATTTCATTCTGGAAATGTATGAATTGGGACACTTGCCCATTGACTTTTTTGTACAAACCATCTTACTTGCAAGTTTATTTAACATGCCTTATTATATCCTTAAAGGCTGCATTGTTCGTACAATATTAAGTTTTAACCTTTAAGCTGTAAAAGGGAGTTTTATTATTGGAGTTGGAATGACGGGCCTCACACCATGGTGCATGAGGATAAGCAGGAAAGCTTCTGCGAACACCCACTTTGAGGAGTGGTGGTTTAAAACTTTCTATAATAACTACGGCATACGCGGCTTTTTAATTTAATCATACAGCCACATGGCTTTTGAGAGAATCACCCTCCAATAATGGAGGGTGATTTTTTTATGCAATTTTCTATCGTGTGCAAATCGTGTGCAAAAATTTAAAATATCGCATGAAAAAGCTTAGTAAAACGTAATAAGTGAACAAATTCAAATCAAGAACAGTCTATAGTATTTCTCATCTATTTGATTTATCATTACAATGGATATTATGTAATTTTCAAGAAAGATTGTATGTCTGTTACACTGTATTTTTCAAAAATCAATATTAATTCTCACATTATAGAAGTTTATGAGGAAAAAAGCGCACGTGAAGCAATTTTAAAAAAACTGTATTTAAATATTAAAGAGGATACAACCTACACTCAAAAAGAATTAAGAAAAGATGAAAACGGGGAAGAATTCATATATGAAGCTTATTTTAAGTTTAATCTAATCGAAAAATCCAATACTGATTATACACTCATAGGAAATGTAATTAAAACATCGAATTTATTTGTTAATTACAAATGTCAACTAAACTATGTACAAAAACGCTCACTTAATAGTGTATAAAATTACTCACCTTCTGGAGCTAGGTGATTCTTCAAACGATAGGAGTTGCCAACGATTGTGACAACTGTTGCGTGATGCAAAATGCGATCTAAAATCGCATTTGCTAATTTTGTCTCTTGGAACACCTCGTCCCAGGACTTGAAGTTGACGTTTGTTGTGAAAATGGTGCTGCGTTTTTCATAACGCATATCGATGAGCTGGAAGAATAATTTTGCATCCTCCGAATCAATCGGTAAATAACCAATCTCATCAATAATGAGTAATTTATATTTGGTGTAATGCTTCAAACGGCTTTCTAGACGATTCTCTAGGCGAGCCTTTTTTAAATTCTGGATTAAATCATGGCACTTCACAAAATACGTGCTTGTGCGTTTCTTTGCAGCTGCTATACCAATCGCTGATGCCAAATTCGTTTTTCCAACGCCGCTCGGACCTAAGAATACAATATTTTCGTTGCTTTCAATAAAACGTAATGTCGCAAAATCATGGATTTGCTGCGGGTTGATTGAAGGTTGAAATTCAAAATCAAAATCCTTAATTTCTTTTCGATGCGGAAATGCGCCTACTTTGACCATCGCATGCATCATATTTTGCTCACGTATATCGATTTCATAGTTTGGCTTGGCTATTGTTGTTGGTGTCTTAAATAAGGAAGCTATTAATTCCATAGTAAAGCATAATGTCCGTAGCGACGCGGAATCTGAAGGAAGCTGGCGGCAAAACCTTGGTCCGAGGTACACGAATCACATTCGGGGTTGTCCTTGCACTTGGCTAGTGGTTCGCATATCCCAACGCCCACAGTGAACTTTCATCACCTAGTTGGTGGACATGCCCGGCACACAAAAAAAGTCAACCCATTAACGAGTTGACTTCTCACTTATAGACATGTAAAACAGAATTTTCAGTTCTTACTAAATTTCAAAACAGCCAAATCAAACATCTTAAATAAAAGCTTTAATGTAACAAATCCAGCTGAAATTAAAATCATTAAATAAATAGAAAAATAAATTATACTTTTAAAATCATATATTACAGGTGGGTTGACAAACGCAATAGCAATTACAAAAGCCAAAATAAAAATAAAAAAATTACTATCTAAAAATTTCATAAGTAAACCCTCCTCAGTTATTATTTTTTATTAAAGCCATCCATTTGTTTCACAAAAATCTGTAAAGAACCAATATTCACCTTTTAAATTTTTGCACGCTTTAATAATACCATAAGTAATTACATGATAAATAATAACTGCACCTGCCGTTCCTATCAAATATTTTGCGATAGGAATTAAAATTGCAGGAATGAAACTAGGTGTTATTTCACCATTTTGCATTTCTAAGCTTTCGTCAAAACCAATCTCATTATTCATCTGCTCTACTTCAGTCACTGATAAACTTTCAAAATAGGCTTCAGCATTGTTTACCTCGTTCTTTGTCAAACCATTACTTAAAGCAAATTCAGTATCAAATTCGTATTTTTTTGTTAGTGTATTGTAATAAACAGATTCCGCAATAATTGTCCCCTTTTGTTCAAAATCTTCAGTAGCCATTGCTGTTGATCCAAACGGAAGAATAAATAAACTTATTATCATTGTTACCACAATTGTTAACTTCATATTTGATTTTTTTATTAGTTGCAAGATGGTCGCCTCCATTTTATTTATACTTACTGTTTGCTATAGCAAATATTTCCCTCGAGTACATACATCCTATCATTTCCATTACTTCCAATTCAATGGTAATTTAATGCCAATATTTGGCGCTCCTGTGGTTCTTTTATGATACAAAAGTAATTTTTTGGTAAATTTTGTGTTTAAACACTTGAAATCTTCATTTATTGATCGTTCTCTAAAATAATATTCTTCACAAAATGTCAATTTTAGCTTTAAATATAAACCGAAAATACTCAGGCTCAAAATAATTGAGTACCTGGGCATCCCCTCCCAGGTGTGCATGCAAAAATCATTTCCGAGCGTTTAGGACATTCAGACATTTCAATCACAATGAATACTTATGGACATGCATTAAAATCCGCAGATCGTGCAGCAGCTGATAAGTTTGAAATGCTGTTTTCGAAAAGTAATTCAAACTAGCATGTGCTAATGTGTGCAAAAATTCATTTAAAACAATTAAAAAATATTATATGCGAACAAAAACAGAACGCAATAAACATTGATACATCAATATTCCTTACAATCCATTCAATTGCATTTCAGTGCTATCACCACATTTGAGGAGTGGTGGTTTAAAACTTTCTATAATAACTACGGCATACGCGGCTTTTTAATTTAATCATACAGCCACAAGGCTTTTGAACGAACCACTCTCCATTATTGGAGGGTGATTTTTTTATCAAAATGACGTTGGGGTTAAAATGGGGTTCATATTCTTTGCAATTAAAAATAATCCACAATCAATTGTTTTATTAATCATCAACATCAGTGGAATATAAAGTTACAAAATCTAATTCAATTACATCTAAAATAGTTTTTATATAACCTTCAGTTTTCCCTTTTTCATATCCAGGTAAATGATTAAGAATACGAATTTTTAATATCCAACCAATATTTTTATTCTCTGAGTATTTATATTTCCCTTCATTATCTTGATTAGGATATAGCTCCATATAAACTCCCATTTCTTTATTTAAATTAAAATAAAAGTGTTTATAAATAAACGGGAGTTGTGCTTTAAGTAAATCTTTGTTTTTATTTTTTGAAAACATACGATTATAACGTTCTAAAAAATTAAACTTTTCATTATTAGCTTTTCATCTTTAGCTAAAGATACAATACCGTATTCTGTATTCTTTTCCACTTACTATCCCTCCAATTTTTCTTACACCCTTAATTCTATATTACCTCATATAAACTTTACTTGATAACTCACTCTTGTCCAGATAGAAAAACACTTCACGTTGTTTGATAAGGTACAATACCCGTTTTCCAACGAATAGTTATCTCATTTTTTAGGTCGTGCAAAACAGATTACTAATATCGGTTGTCTGCTTTTTTGTTTATTCAATTAGTCATTTATTTTTGTAAATTATATAGGAATCAGTCTTAAGGCTGAGAAGTAGCACCGTCTAAAGTTTGTTTCCAGTAAAAAGGAAAAGTGTTACAATTAAAAAACAATAATCGGAGCATTAAGATTCATCACCAAAAGTCGAGATGACATTTATTAAAGAGCGTAGTGATTTTAGAATGCTCATTGATCTTCGTTCCTGCTGGGCGACTCCTTCGTGATCAACATCCTGTTTTCCCATCTGGCACATTGGAAGCTTCGCTGAAAAAGAGATCTCCCCTAAGTTATGGTGGTAAACCAAATACAATTATGAATAGAAAGGAGATATGTATTTTGAGTATGAAAATATGGTGGGCTATAAATATTGTATGGTTATTCATTTTTGCTGCTGGGGCCATATTTATTGGAGTAAGAGAAGTTGATTATGCAGGGGTAGTTCAAACTCCTGAAGTTAGAATGGTCTCATTCATTGTTTTGGGTATTGTATTTTTGATTGTTGCACTGTTTCAACTAATACTACTCATTTTTATTCATTTTGTTAAAAAAGGTACAACCAATACTTCAACAAAAAGACTATCTTAACAACGGTGGTCTTTGTAGATTTCTAAGTCACTTAAATAAAGTGACTTTTTTATATGTACTAATGTAAAAGTGCCCATGTTCTATCTAACTCCCCTCCTATTCTTTAACCAAACTGTGCCGTTAGCTCCATGAAGTGCAAAAACCACACTCTTTAGTCATAAAAAAACTGCACCCTATAGATATTGGAGTGCAGTTCAAAACATATCAACTTTTTATAAATTAAATAACCAAACCAACAATTGTAGCTGTTAAGATACTAACAAGTGTGGCACCATACAATAACTTTAAGCCAAAACGAGCAACTACATTCCCTTGTCTTTCATTCAAACCTTTTACTGCTCCGGCAATAATACCGATCGATGAAAAGTTTGCAAAGGATACAAGAAAGACTGAAATAATAGCCAGTGTATGCGCACTCATAGACTTAGCTACTTCTCCAAGGCTTATCATTGCAACAAATTCATTCGTTACTAATTTTGTTGCCATAATTCCTCCAGCAGTAATAGCATCTGCCCACGGTACACCCATTAGGAAAGCAATTGGCGCAAAGATATAACCTAAAATATCTTGGAAGGATACACCCAAAATCATATCAAATAGTGAATTGATTAAATCCATTAATGCTACGAAACCGATCAGCATAGCCCCAACAATGATGGCTACTTTAAAGCCATCCATGATATATTCTCCAAGCATTTGGAAGAAAGATTGCTTATGCTCATCTTCAATTTTTAAAATATCTTCGCTTTCTTCTACTGTATACGGATTAATGATTGAAACAATAATGAATCCACCAAACAAGTTCAACACAATCGCCGTTACAACATATTTTGGTTCAATCATCGTCATATATGCGCCAACAACTGACATAGAAACGGTCGACATTGCAGATGCGCATAATGTATACATTCGCTGTGGACTAATTTTATCTAATTGTTTTTTTACAGTAATAAATACTTCAGATTGACCTACCATTGCAGAAGCAACAGCATTATATGATTCCAATTTCCCCATGCCATTTACTTTACTTAAAAGTAAACCTATCCATTTCATAACGAAAGGAAGAATTTTAAAATGCTGTAAGATCCCTATCAATGCAGATATAAATACAATTGGTAATAACACATTTAGGAAGAAGGAATACTCCCCTTCATTCGCTAAACCACCAAAAACAAACGTTATGCCCGTACTTGCGTAAGACAATAAATGATCAAATACATTTGTAAATCCTTTGATTAGAACATAACCAAACTTCGTATTTAGCAGTAATGCTGCCAATAAAAATTGGATGATCAACATAATAAGTATGTTTTTATATTTTATTTCTTTTTTGTTTTTACTCATCAACAGAGCCAGACCAAAAACAAGTAGCAATCCACAAATGGATATTAAGTATCTCATGAGTTCCTCCATAAATAATATTGATAATTTTTTTGCGTTCGATATCCGAAACTACAAATCCTTCTTCCACTCATTATGTTCCATTATTGGAACTGGAATAACAGCTATAGATCTTAAATCTGAAAATATGCAGACGGTCAGACGTCAGACAAATCACTTCACTATACATTGTTTTCACTAGCAATTCAATAGTTAAAGGAAAAAAACTCTGCGAAAAGTGTATACGCTTACAAGATTATCGTATAAAAAAGACCATCATAAATGATGGTCTCCGTTTACTACAAGTTCTAAATAGAATTCTCCTATTTTAATTAACCTATACTGCATCATTTCTTCTTTAAATTACATTATCTTTACATTATTGGTGTTCATTTGAATCCATAAGATAATTGGATATACTTAACATAGGAGGTGATAAAATGAATAAGTGGCTAAAAAGTTGGAGCATATTCATTTTTTCAATTGGAGGAATAGTAATAATACTAATATTCTGGCTAGTCTTTTCATTATTTAGTTTTAAGGCATCGATGATACCAGATAGAAAAGAAGAAGAAAAAGTAATTTCACAAGCGGAACAATACATACAAGAGAAATATCCGACTATGAAATACGAAATCTCCCATGTCCTTTATGATAATGATAAGGAATATCCTGATTTTGAATATGCCGCAGTAATTTTAAATACAGAAACACAAAAAACGTTCAAGGTTTATGAAAATAAACATACGAAACAAATGGAAGATAATATAATAATTCAAGAAGAAGCAAAATTCATAGAACAATTAAGACCAAAAGTTTATAGTTATATAACTAAAATATTTGGGGAACCGGAAAGTATTTCCTTTACACCTTCGTATACTACAAAAGCTGCACCTACGCTTAATATTCGGTTAAATAACAAAAAAGAAGAAATAAACGAAGACATGTTTCAATCTTTTATTGATTATTTACAGCATGAATTGAATGTTAAACATGCATATGTAAATTTTTTATATGATAATGAAACTGAGGCATGGAGTACGGATTTTTAAATAAAGCATGGGGTATATTTTTCCCACCGGAGGCTCTAACTTCTTTCGTCAGGTGTTTGAACGCCTGATGAAAGAAGTTAAATTTAATGCTTGCTCGGTAGATTCAATAAGTGATACATCACCTTTAAGTTCCCTTAACTCCAATGCTTCTTTAAAACATTGTTGTGCCTCAGCAATTCTCCCTAATTCTAACAAGCACTTTCCTTTATGTTGCATGGCAAAGTCCACATAAAACAAATTATTGTTTGCCTTATGTCCCTATCTATTTAACTTTATATCAAGAGTCCAATAAAAATGATATCATTCCAGGAATATTTTTAGCGGAAACATTTATTCCTGAAGGAGAGGTTACAATAGATAATTGGAATGATATCGATATAAAAAATTACACATTCCCTTCCGAGTCACTTAATAGTTTAGACAAAGATACTTATGGTAAATTATTAATTTTCAAAGAAGATATTCAAGAAGGCTTTAAACATTTAAATACTAAAATAATTGGTAACCTTCGATATGAAAACGGGAATTTAATCGATTTAAAAATAGATGTTCATGTACCTTTAATAAATGATACAGAATTGATTGGTCTTTTACAGTTGGCTAGTACTAAATTGAATATTATTTTATTTGATTATATTCCTATTACTATTACTATTATAGATCAAGACCAGTAACTTAATATTTTCAGTTGATTCCATTACTTTAATCTGCACTTAATCACAACCTTTTTATTCATAATTATAGCAAAATAAGAAGGTCTTCTTCGCTTCGTATAATGGGACTTATGTTAACTCTAACGATTTTTAACAAGAAATACTGAAATTACCTTATAAAATATTTAAAGCTCTCAGAACGATTCTGAGAGCTTTTTAGCTTGGTATAATATCAGTTTATGTCTATCATAAGATCACTTAACTATTTTCTAATTCTCTACTTTTGAGCATTCAATTCCCAAATAATCCCAAATTTATCTTCGATTTTAGCATATAATGAGTCCCAAAAAGTCTCCTCAAGTTTTGTAATACTCTTAGATCCAGTCGCTAACATCTTTTCTTCCAGACGTTTTATGTCAGCATTCTTTTCAAGTTCAAGCCATATGCTAACCTGTGAACCTGTAGAACATTCCTCTTTATTTTTCTTTTCAAGAAAATCATTTGCAAGAATAACACTTTCTCCAAGTTTAAAACTAGCATAAGCAATACAATCTTTACGACTTTCATCTTCCATATACTCTACATCTTCAAATGTAGATTTTTCTATAATTTCAGCTCCAAAAATATCAACATAATAATTTAATGCATCGCCACATTCATCATAAAAGAATAGATAAGGTGTTCCTGTTTTAATCATTTATTCATCCTCCATTTCATCATCTTATAACTATTTTATAGTCTTTTATTCAAATAATATTATTCTAGATTGTGTTCTTTAAACGAGAGATTAAAAGTTTCCCCACATTAACTAATATTGGTGGGTCTTCTGGTATTGCTTCTCTCAGCTTGATAGTATAACTATTTCCAGAAGATTTTGGAAAAGATAGCTTCTCATCTTCTTTTCCTCTTAAACTATTCCCTAAATTAAAATAAGATAGAATATTATTGGAACTGTTTATAGCACAAGATAATAAATAAAAGTCTCCACTTGGAATGTTTCTCAATATATTCCCTGTTAAATTTTTAGTAGCTAACCCAGATATAGGCATATGATTAGGTATAAGTGTATGGAAAAGTCCGATAAATACTATTCCCTTTTTTAAATCATCAGGTACTTCAATATTTACTGTGCAAAAAGATGCGTTTTTTTCTTCAAAATAAGCTATCGATTTACCCTTGTCATCATTTTCAAAATTTTTAATATCATAAAACATTTTATTCATTTCAGTTTTATACTCTTTAGGTGAACTACCTGTATATTTTTTAAAAATGTTCGTGAAGCTTCCGCTGCTTTCAAAACCTGAGTGTTCTTGTAATTCGATTATTTTTTTTTCTTCATCAAGTTCATTAATTGCCCTTTCAACTTTTAAACTGGAAAGCAATTCAACAACACTAAATCCATTTATTTCTTTAAATTTCCGACTAAAGTGATGTTTATCGTAACCAAAGTGAATTGCAATCTCTTCACTTGTCATTTTTCTATTAACAGCTTCTTCTGAAATAAAAGAAAGAATTTCGGGCATTTTAGTCTTCATTTTTTCCCCTTTTATATTTAATAATATCATGCTTATTCAACTAGGTATAATCTTAGGTTATGTAAACTGAACTAGTCTTAAATAAACATCTATATTATAATTTAAACTGATTAAAATAATAAAAAAGGGATGTTTTTATGGAAAAAAGAACAACAATTAAGCAAATTTTTATCAGTATAGGTCTATTTATAGCTGTTTATTTATTACTAAATTTAATATTCGATGTTATCGCAATGAGTTTATCACCTGAATATAATGAGATTGCTGATGAATATACTCATCCTCTAGTCACTTTATTATCAGTTTTATTTGCAGCGATAGTAACTATAATTGAATATGTAGTTAATAAAATTAAATATACAGAATTTTTTAAAAATAATGCTGAAAATATTAAAAGTAATATCAATATATTTACAAATAAACGAATTCGCATGTATAAAAAAGCAAATTTAATTTTCCAAGGTTATCTAGAACATGAAAAAGGAGCTCATACAGCTATTGCTCAAGAAAGAAACAATCAAAGTATTCAAATACATTCAGTAATAGAATTTAAGCAAGCATTAGAAAGCTATCCTGAACTAAAAGGTGGAGAGAATGTTACTCAATTATTAAAACAAATGGAAAATGCTGGGGTTGTCCTCTGGGATCCAACGGAAAAACAGGTTTTTGTAAAAACCTTTTAATTTAATTTATAACCTTCTTTCTTTTTGTATAATTCACCTCCATTTTGCGCATATATGGTAGTAACAAGGGAGGTCATTATATTGAAGAAGTTATTTTATCTGTTTTTACTAGTCACATTATTATTATCAGCTTGCGGGAAAAATACCGCTCCAAAGGAAGTTGCCGTCGATAAAAATACTTCCGTTGAAGATATAGTAGGAGCTATCGTCAAAAATAAATTCACTGTTGAAGAAAAGAATGGTATCGTATCAGTCTCTATACAGGATACAGATGTGAACAAAGGTATGAAAAGTCAAATGTTGAAAGATTCCACTAAAATATTTGCAGAGCTGTCTAAGCTACAAAGTGTTAAAACTCCAGCTATTAATTGGTATGCTCCGTTAACGGAACCAAGTGGCGACAAAACTATGACTGAGCTATTAAATATTTATTTTAGTGAGGAAGATTTTAGAAAGGTTGACTGGTCAAACTATGCCCAATTAGACATCGAATCCATTGCCACTCATTATCATCAAAGTGCTTCTATAGGACATTAGAAAGCTTTAATAGCAAGATACCCCTTCATGTATTACGAATGGGTATCTTTTTTTATCGCCCACAATCTAAACATACATACTAATTGCTTCAGACAAAAGCGCTTGTTTTATTTTGTAATGTGTTGCTTGCCAAATGCCTTTTTCGTCCTTCAAAATTAAAAGCTGTGGTGATTCATGCTTCACCTTTAGCTCCTTCTCAATGATATTTGAAATATCCCTATCCTTCTGCACAATAACTAAATACTTAGGTAAATTAGTTTCTAGTGCTTTAAATTCCTTTAATGCAGAAATGCTACTAATACATGTCATACTAAATTTTAATATTAGACAAGGCTTGTGTTTAGATTGCTGTAAAACTTCTCTCCATTGTTCAATCGTTTTAATTCGTTGCATACCGTGAACCTCCAACTTATAATCCTTTCATCTATTATATACCATATAGGGTATTAACATAAAAATACGAGCCTACAATAATGCAAGCTCGTACCCTTAATCACAATATTTAGATTCCCTCTGTATTCATCAAAACAAGTCGCCAGCCATCTGGATCTTCAATTGTGACACCTTTTTCAGCCCAATATAAATTTTCTGGCTCCACTTCGGGATAACCCATTTGCAATAGACGATTGGCTATATGTTGTATAGTTTCTTGCTTTGGAATATACAGTACAAGTAGATTGTCCTTTGTTGGTGCTGGGCAAGGACTTCCTTCAATATGCTCTGTAAATTCTAAATGGTAGTTAGCGTTTGGAAGGCCAATCATTATACCATTGTAGCCACGATGTCCTGTAAAAGAACCGATTTTTTCTAACCCTACACCTTCACAATAAAATTTTTCAATTTCCTTTAATCTATCAGTTGGCCTAGCAACACGTACCTGTGCCACCTGTAATTCATCTGTCCATTGCTGTCTCATAGTTATTTTTCTCCTTTTTAATTATTATATAATTAAAAAACAAAGCCCGAGAACAGCCTTTGGTCTGAAAAATACTAGCCTCCCTGAATGTATGATTGAAATACCCGTGAATGAGAGCAAAATACCCGCGATGTCGGTCGGAATACCCGCGAATTGGAGACAAATACCCGCGCAACCCACGTAAATACCCGCGAAGCGCCAATATTACCTTAAAAAATCACATATTCTATCGATAGCTGACGTTTCACTTTCACTAAGCCTTTGCAAAATGAAGATTAAACTTATATTGTTAAAGCTACGCTAAATGAAGCAGCTGTCTTCTCTGTTACTTCTTCTAAAGTGACACCCTCTGCTAATTCTATTAACTGCATACCTTCCTCAGTAAAGTCGAAAACAGCTAGGTCTGTAATTAATCTATGCACAACGCCTTTGCCTGTTAACGGTAGCTCACATTGTTTTTTAATTTTTGACTCACCGTTTTTATTGACATGCTCCATCACGACAATTACTCTTTTCGCTCCGACTACAAGGTCCATGGCGCCTCCCATACCTTTCACCATTTTCCCTGGTATCATCCAGTTCGCAAGGTCACCCGTTTCTGATACTTCCATGCCACCTAAAATAGCCAAATCGATATGACCTCCGCGAATCATGGCAAATGATTCGGCACTGTCAAAGAAAGAGGCACCCGGAACTGCAGTGACCGTTTCTTTACCCGCATTAATTAAATCCGGATCGACCGCGTCTTTTGCTGGGTATGGCCCAATACCAAGGAGTCCGTTTTCTGATTGTAAAAGGACGTCATAATCAGAAGGAATTGCATTGGCTACTAGCGTTGGGATACCAATACCTAAATTGACGTTCATACCATTTTGTATTTCTTTTACTGCTCTGTTCACTATTCTTTGTCTTGTATCAGCCATCACGCATCCCCCTTTTTTACCGTCAAACGCTCAATACGCTTCTCATAATTGCCACCTAGTAAAACGCGTTGCACGAACACTCCAGGTGTATGAACATAATCAGGATCTAGCTCTCCGACTTCAACGATTTCCTCTACTTCTACAATCGTAATTTTCCCTGCCATTGCAGCTAGTGGATTAAAGTTACGTGATGTTTTTCTGAAAACTAAATTACCTAGCTTGTCTGCCTTCCACGCCTTGACAAGCGCAAAATCTGCGACAATTCCTTTTTCTAAAATATATTCCTTCCCATCAAAGACCTTTACTTCCTTCCCCTCAGCAATGGGTGTTCCCACTCCAGTAGCTGTGTAAAAGCCTGGAATCCCAGCTCCGCCAGCTCGCATACGCTCTGCCAACGTACCTTGTGGTGTCAATTCTACTTCAAGCTCTCCACTTAAAAATTGCTGCTCGAAAATTTTATTTTCACCTACATAGGATGCAATCATTTTTTTGATTTGTTTATTTGCTAATAAAAGCCCTAAACCCCAATCATCCACACCGCAGTTATTGCTTACAACTGTTAAGTCCTTTGTTCCCCTTTGAACTAACGCTGCAATTGATTTTTCAGGAATACCACACAGCCCAAAGCCCCCTACTGCTAACGTATCCCCATCTTTAATATCAGCAATGGCCTCCTCAAACGAATTCCACACTTTCCCCTTCCCCATATCGAAACCCCCTAAAATTTCTCGTTTATTAAGAAAAATTCTACCTTACTATCATTTTATAAGTAAAGGAATTAATTAGAATACTATTTATTCTAAAAGTGCATAAATCAATTTCTACCTTACTCTTCAGAACGAATTGTATTGAGTAGCTGCTTTAATGCAAAGGATTGATATGTATTCTTCTTCGTAATAACACCTAAACGCCATGGCATGTCAAAGTTAAGTAACGGTATAATTTTCACATTTTTATTCGTCTGCTTTGCGGCAATTGAATATGGTAAAAGTGTCACCCCTAAATTCGAGGATACTAGCTCCACTATTAAATCCCATTGAGAGCTTTTATAGCCGATTATTGGTGTAAATCCTACGCTTTTACATGATTTAATCACATAATCATGCAGTGTGAATTCCTCTGTAAAGATAATGAATGTTTCATTTTTTAAATCTTGTAATAAAATATGTTCTTGCTGAGCTAATGGATGGGACTCATTAATAAAGACAAAAAATTGGTCTTCCACAAATGATTGGACAGAAAATTTCCTTTCATCTGTAGGTATCACAACAATCCCCATATCAACATCGCCATTTTCTACTAATGTTCCAATCATTTTAGCTCCACGTTCCACAAGCTCTAAATGTACCTTTGGATACTGCTTATGAAACTTTCGCGCAATTTCTGGGAAAAACAGTGTGCCAATTAACGGTGGAATCCCTAATTTAATAGAGCCTGTTTTGATGTTCGATAAATCATCCAGTAATATATGTAAATCGTGTACAGAACGTATTATTTTTTGTCCTTGTTTATAAACAATACTACCTGCGTCTGTTAACTCTACATTACGTGTAGATCGATTTAATAATTCCACATGAAGAGTATCTTCCAACTTTTTAATACTTTTGCTTAATGAAGGCTGTGACACAAAGGATTCACTAGCTGCCTTTGTAAAACTCCCATGTTCAACAACAGTCATAAATGCTTTTAAGTCCCGTAACTCCATGTAGATACCCCCTATTTATTCTAATTTGTTATAAAAAATATTCCCAAAACTACTATTTAGTAATAAATTCTCCTCATTTTCTACTAATCCTTCTTCTAAAAAATATCTAAGAGAAATACAATAACGGAAAGACTTTCTGGTGATTCCAATACTATTTAATTATGCAATATTCGCAATAATGACCATGAGTTTTATTTCTACTTTAAGTTTCTATTATTGTATTTAATTCCGTTTTTATCTTTAAATATTCATTTTTCTATGTACAATTAGCATTAAGGGATGGCAGAAAAGGAAAGGGGATTTCTAACATGAAAACACTAACAAGAATTTCTAACGCTATCATGGAAAAATATTTACCTGATCCATACATTTTTGTCACTATACTCACGGTATTAACATTATTATTAGGGGTTACATTAACAGATTCTTCTCCACTCGATATGGTGACATTTTGGGGAGGTAGCTTTTGGAATTTATTAGAATTTACAATGCAAATGGTGATTGTCTTAGCTGCAGGTCACATTTTGGCGAATAGTCCTGTCTTTAAAAAGGGATTATCAGCCATTGCAAGTAAAATAAAAACACCAGGTATGGCTATTATCATTGTTACATTCGTATCATTAATTGCTTGCTGGATTAACTGGGGATTTGGACTTGTCATTGGTGCCCTCTTTGCAAAGGAAATTGCTCGTCATGTTAAAAAAGTAGATTATCGCTTATTAATCGCCAGTGCCTATTCAGGCTTTGTTATTTGGCATGGTGGATTAGCTGGCTCAATTCCATTATCTATTGCGACTGAAGGTCATAAGTTTGCTGACATTATGGGTATCATACCAACAAATGTTACACTATTTTCAACATATAACTTATTTATAGTAATTGTTATCGTCTTAACTTTGCCGTTGTTTAATCGTTGGATGATGCCAAAGGAAGAGGAGACGGTTGAGGTTGACCCTGCTTTATTAGTGGAAGAAAAAACAGAGTTGCCTAAGCCCGAAAACAGTTTTGCCAGCCGCTCTGAACGGAGTTATATTTTAACAATTTTAATTGGTATTATTGGACTTGTATATTTATTACATCATTTTATTACGAAAGGTTTTGTCCTTGATTTAAATGTGATTAATACGATTTTTATTGTGTTAGGTATCCTTTTTCACGGGACACCACAGCGTTTCCTTGCTGCTGCACAAGATGCGATTAAAACAACAACAGGCATTGTTTTTCAATTTCCGTTTTATGCAGGGATTATGGGCATGATGACCGCTTCTGGTTTAGCTGCTGTATTCTCAGAATGGTTCGTTAATATTTCTAATGAACATACCTTCTATTTGTTCACATTTTTCTCAGCAGGACTTGTTAACTTCTTTGTTCCATCAGGCGGTGGACAATGGGCGGTGCAAGCTCCTATTATGCTAGATGCTGCATCTACTTTAGGTGCCGACTATGCTAAAACTGCTATGGCTATCGCGTGGGGTGATGCTTGGACGAATATGATTCAACCGTTCTGGGCACTACCAGCCCTTGCAATAGCTGGCTTAAAGGCTAGGGATATAATGGGCTTTTGTTTATTCATTTTAATCTTTACGGGCATTATTATTAGCATTGGCTTCCTTTTCTTCTAGCCGAATATAAAGTATTTAAACTTCACGAAATGCAATACAAACATTTTCGTGGAGTTTTTTTGTACCCTTCAAAGGCTAAAAAGATCCTTTAAATCATTTAGACAAATATTGGTTCATCACACCAAAAGTTAGAGATGACATTTTTACAAAAGGGTAATTTTTTTAAAATTTTTGATTATCACCATAACGTTAGTCGATTTCCGTTCCGACTGAGCGCTTTCCTGGGCGTGCCCACCCCCCCCTCCAATCAACTTATATACATGGCATATGTTTTATTACAAAATACATTTTTCCTCTTGCATCTCACGTTACGTTAGCTTTTACAATGGAGATAACAAGTAACGAGGAGGTCATACAATGTCTACACAATACTCGATTGGCGAGTTTGCTAAAAAAACAGGGTTAACCATACGAACTTTGCATTATTATGATGAAATTGATTTATTGAAGCCATCCTTTACATCTTCAACTGGCAAAAGGTTTTACTCAAATGAAAATATCATGCAGTTACAAAAGATCGTGTCACTTAAATTTCTAGGCTATTCATTGGAAAAAATCCATGAATTAATCCATTTAAAGGATTGGGATTTAAAAGAATCACTAGAATTTCAAAAGCAAGAGATGCTTCAAAAAAAAGAGCATCTTAATCGTGTAATTCGGACTTTGGATCATGCCCTATTTATGATGGATGAGCAAGGCACTATTAACGCAAATATCTTTATGACGCTTATCCACAATATTCACAAAGAAGAAGAACAAAAAGAATGGCTATCAAGTTACTTTCCAAAAGATATGGTTGAGGAAATGTTTAATATACCTGAGCAAAAGCATATGGAGCTAAACAAAAAGATGGCACAGGTTTACAGTGAATTAAAAGCAGCTTATGGTCAGGATCCAGGTAATCCTCATATTCAATCATTGTTAAAGCAGTACTTCGAGCTATCTCTTGAATTGTACCCCGGCACTATTGAGCTGGTGAAAAATCTTAAAGATCAAGATATTGAATTTGAGCAGAATGCCCAGCTCTTCCCGTCCCCTCTTTCATCAGAGGAAGATGAGTGGCTCGCACATGCGATGCGATTTTATTGGAATGAAAAAGGGATAGATATCAATGATCATAGTTAAACTTCTAAAGATTTCGTAAAAAAAAGGCCTTACTCTGTAAGATTAAGTACAAGTAATTGTACATTAAATCTTATCAGACAATATTTCGTTTACAATGTTACACATTTAATAAGAATGCACATTACTAATTCATTTTTTAGTAATGTGCATTTTTATTGTGGTTAACTTTTTCTAATGAAATTATTAAAAGATTAAACCTTTTACAATGACTAAGAAAAACATTAGGATGGGAACACAAATTCTTGTTATAGGAGGTTGGAAATTGTATTGGTTTGAGTTTTGTCCGAATTATATTGAAAGTAAATATGAGCTACTTGTGTTTAAAGATAACAATCCATTTCTTCCGCTAACAAATTATTAGTATTACGAAAGCGCTTTGAGAACGAATTAAAGTGAAAAACGTTGTGGTTAAAAAGGGGGATTTGCCCTCGGATTTCGACAAAAGGCATCGAGTTTTACTTTTCTCGGTGCCTTTTGTCTTTTATTTTTTTTTTTGATTATTCTGTCTCGGCATAAAGAAACATTCCCTTCTCTTTCAAATTTTTGCGGACATACTGATTATAAACAACCCAAACTCCCCCCATTCAATTGAATGGGGAGGAGTGGTTACCTAACTTTCATTTGGGAACGTTATTAACGTTTATTTTGTATACTTTATAAATCTTTATTCTTTTTTGCTATAAATTTCATAAGTAAAGTATCCAAATAAGAAACCTATTCCAGCTCCTAAAGGAATTGCAGAAAGTAAAGAGATTGGGGAAAATATGCTAAGGAGTATACCAACAACACAACCACTCAACATTCCCAATGGTATTAAACTATCTAATAAATTTTGAGCGCCTTTTGATTTTTTCTTACCCAAGGAGCCTTTCTTATATTTATGTTCCAGTCTTTTAATTACGAATACCGCAATTCCACCTACTATTACAAGAGGTAGTAAAGTGCGAGCGATTTCCGAAGCTAAATCCATATTAGAATCTCCCTTCTTTTGCCTTACTATTATTTCAACTTTAGCATAATTTGTTCAGCAAAATGGCCCGTTTGTTGAACAAAAAAAATCCTGCATATCAACACAGGATTTTTAATCAAACTTTATTATAAATGATCAATCTTTTTTATAAAACTAAATCCGTTTCAAATCTAAATAAAATGTATAACATTCTATTTAGGTCCAATTATTTTAACGAATTTAGTTAAAAGGTTGACTTTTAATAAAATCTTAGTGGGCTTTTTCTAATGCCAATTTAATACCAAAGCCAATTAATACTGCGCCTGTCAATCCTTCGACAACAGCCTTCGTCGTTGGCTTTTTCATAAATGCGCTGATTTTATCCAACAGGTAAACATAGAATACAAACCAAAATCCTGTTAACGCAGTATATATTAACCCCATTATAAGAAACGGCATAAATGTACCGCTCGTGCCATCTACAAACTGAGGTAAGAATGTTAGAAAAAATACAGCCACCTTTGGGTTTGTCACGTTCGTTAAGAAACCTTGCTTAAAGCATGATTGATGCGAATACTTATGATCAATTTGAGTCTCGTCTTGCACAACAGGAGACTGCGTGCGCATTGCTCGTAATGCCCATAATGTTTTGACACCTAAATAACATAAATAGACCGCTCCGACGTATTTTAAAATGGCAAATACATATGCTGACTTTACAATAATCGCGGAGAGTCCAATAACTGCTGCAAACGTATGAATCAATAATCCACAGCACGAACCGAGTAAAGTCTGTAGGCCTCCCTTTCTGTTTACGGTAAGTGTATTTTTTGTCGCGATGGCAGTATCTGGGCCAGGTAAAATAATTAATAAAATACACATTACTAAAAAAACTGATATGTTCACCATTTTAACGCCCCCCTTTTCGTCAGAAAATTATAAAAATAATATTAGCATATGTATAGCTATACTAAAAGACGCGAAAGAAGATTTACCCAAATTATTTATAATTGACATATAACCCTAAGGTGTTATATGATCGTAACACCTTAGGGTTATATTTTTTTTGTAAAGGAGTTCATTTTAAATGACTGAAAAACTAGAGAATATTGTTAAAACAGTGACACTCAATGCACCAATCGGAAAAGTATGGGAAACAGTAACGGACGCTGAAAAGATTGCTTCTTGGCTTATGCCAAATGATTTTCAGCCAATTGAAGGTCATGAATTTACAATACAATCACCATTTGGCCCTTCACCATGTCGAGTTGAACAAATAGATGCTCCAAACTTTGTTCGTTTTGCATGGGATACAGATGGATGGTTTATCACTTTTGAACTGAAAGAAATTGGTGAGCAAACAGAATTCACGTTAACACATGGTGGGTGGAAAGAAGCTTCACATATCATTCCTAAAGCTAAAATGCCTACTGAGGCTGTTCGAAAAAATATGGATGGCGGCTGGACAATGCTTGTCGGTCAAAAATTAAAAGCGGTTGTGGAATCACAATGACACAGCTTGCTGTTAAGTATGATGTTTTTCAAGCAATCGCAGATCCGACAAGACGTCATGTCCTACAGCTACTTGCTGCAAGTGATAAACCCATCTCACTTATTTCTGAGAATTTTTCTATAAGCCGAACTGCTGTCGTGAAGCATTTAAAAATTCTTGAACAGGCTGAACTAGTTTCCGCTCAGAAAAAGGGGCGAGAAAAAATATATACATTACATGCCGAAAAACTAAAAGAAATTGAAGATTGGCTACAGTACTTTGATTTATTTTGGGATAATAAATTGGCACAACTACAAAGTATTTTTGAAGAATAATCAATAATGCCTCGGCATTATTGCGTTCCGAATCGGCTTTGTGCTTAGGCCTGCATGACGCAGGTCAGTTAGCCGTTTTCGCATGGATGCGATGATTTTAGGCTAACATCCTATGTGAACTCCTTTCCGATTCTGTGACATCCGCCGGAGGCTTAACTTCTTTCAGCGGGTGTTTTGACACCCGCTGAAAGAAGTTAAATGGCAAGGAGCTGTCCCTACTATTAGGACAGCTCCTCGTTTAATAAAGATAAAATAATCCACCATTAATAATTTCTATTTTAATTTTCGTATCGTATTGTTCCTCTAATGCCTTCTTTTCGATGTCATAGCATTCTGGCTTGTCTTCTTCCTCTTCATAAAAATAATCGAGTACTCGCTGATCACGTTGCCATCGTTTTTTTGCTTCAGTAGCCCATGAATGGTCATCTCGTTCAATAATCTTTTCAACAGTAGCATTTAATCTTTCAAGTGCTCTAAGAGGCTTAATGATATATTGTACATGAAAAGCATTGTCTGCTAGAACAGTGTCAAATTCAGATGTACATATCGTCTCGTGAAAATCCTCTTTTATGATCCCAGTTAGCAAGTTTATGCCAAATGAATAAAGCATTTCTTTCGTTCGGTCGCAGCAATACGACACTTTAAAATTAACACCAAGCCAAGGAGTAAGGATAACTTGCCCTATTTCGTTATCCACCTTTTCAAAAAGCTGAACATAAGCTCCTAGCTCCCTTGTTGCTTGAAAAAGCTGATTCATTCTCGGCGAACCGAAATGAATAACTTCGCCATAAAGGCTCCCAGCTGATACTGTTTGATTTGTAATGAAAGTTACTTGAGCTGGATTTGGCTCACCATTTGTAGCTTCTACGTATTGCCAATAAAATGGTCGGTTCATTATTTTTTTATCGATATCGACCGTTAATTGCACTGTAAGATAATGATGGTCTTCTCCTAAAATACAGCAATCATTTTCTGTGAAAAATTGTCGTAAATAACTATGAACTTGCTGTGGATACATGGTTCTTCTCCCCTACACTATACAGATTCTTTGAAGTTAGTTAGAATCGCATCTAAGTCGCCTACTACCTTTTCGAAAACATCAATTTTCGTATGAAGTAATGCCAATATGTTTTCTTCAATAGTATTTGCAATAGCCAGATTATAAATATGAACATCATGCTCTTGTCCTAAACGGTGTACACGACCAATTCGTTGCTCCAGCTTCATAGGGTTCCAAGGCAAATCGTAGTTAATGACATGATGACAGAATTGAAGGTTAATTCCCTCACCACCTGCCTCTGTTGCGATTAGAACCTGTGCCTTTTCCTTAAATAAATGCTTCATATAATCACGTTTATTTTTATTAAATTTACCGTTAAAAAGAACGCTCGTTATACCATTAGAATGTAAATACCATTGCAAATAAATTTGAGTAGCTCTATACTCTGTAAAAATAATTACTTTATCCTTTGCCTGTTCAATTATTTCAAGTGTCTTTTCTGCCTTTGAGTTCACTTCTAAAGACATTAATTTTGCTAGTATTTCTTCAATTTCTTGCGATTGTGGATTGTCTTCAAGCATTTTAGATAATGTTAAAGCTGTTGCCTCTTTGCTACTACACATTTCCTTCTGCAATGTAATTAATGCAAAAGAGCCTGTATTTTGAAGCGATCCGAGCAAAGCATAAACTTCTTCTTCTTCCTCCGTGAATTGGATAGGAACAATTTGAACGCGGCGATTTGTCCATTCAATGCCTGTGTCCTCTCTCCTATTCCTCACCATCACCTGATTAACTAATTCCTTTAAATAATCATCATGCTCTAAATCATGCTTACTTGCTGAAAATGCAGATTGAAATGTATCATAATTGCCAAGATGACCAGGCTTAAGTAAAGAAATAAGATAAAATAATTCAAAGACATCGTTTTGAATCGGTGTTGCCGTTAATAATAAGCAAAACTTTTTCTTTAAACCTTGTACGAATTCATAAATTTGAGTCTTATGATTTTTTAGTTTATGAGCCTCATCGATAATAATCATGTCGTAATCCTGCTCATAAATACGCTCTTTGTGCGGACTCTTTTTGGCAGTATCCATACTCATAATAAGGACATCGTAGCGCTCTATCGGAACGTTTTTTTTATAAGCTATTGCTGGAATATGGAATTTTAAATTTAATTCCTCAATCCACTGATTAATAAGAGATGCTGGAGCTAATATTAATGCTCTTTTGACAAGTCCTCGGATAAGATACTCCTTTAAAATTAAACCCGCTTCAATTGTTTTACCAAGTCCCACCTCATCAGCCAGAATCGCTTTTCCATTCATACGTTCAATCACTGTTTCTGCTGCATCCAACTGGTGTCTAAGTGGCTTTAAATTTGGTAAATACTTTGTCGCCTGTAAACCTGTGAAATCAGTAATTAATTTCATTTTCACAATGTCATAATTCATCTTGTACAATGTCCAACTATCCCACTTATCAAGATGATTAAGTTTATTTATAAAGCCTTCTTCCCATTCGGACGACCTTTCTATTTTCATGATCATCACCTCATGCTATTATTTCTAGTTTAGGTTGTCCAAAAAAGAGAAAGCTATGTTAAGGTTTTGCGAAAGAAAAATTAAATAATTAAAGTTTGCTCCGGCAAAGCGAGTGGTTGATTTCCGTTCTGACTGGGCGCTTTCCTGAGGGCGTCCGATGAGCCGCTTCACTTCGCTCCAATCAACCACTTCACATGACATACATTTTAAAATGACACCTTAACACGCTATCATTGATCATTTAGAGCACCTCAACATTCACAAAGATTTCCTAAGCCATTTTGTTTTTCAACACTAAAAACACCTGATGAATTTTTTCCATCAGGTGCTGCTTAATTCATATGTTTGCGAAAATGAGTAGGTGATAAGCCTGTCTCTTTTTTGAAAACACGGCTAAAGTAAAAATAATCCATATACCCTACTCTTTCGGCGATTTCTTTAATGCTTAAACCCGAGGTTCTTAATAAAAGCTTGGATTTTTGAATACGCAAATCGGTTAAATATGCAGTAGGACTTACTCCAATTCTTTTTTCAAATATATAGGTTAACTTTCTGCGCTCTATATTGAATTGACTAGCAATATCTAATACCGTAATGTTTTTTGCAAAGTTCTCTTGCATATACTCCATGATTACCGATATATTTTCTTTTTTATATTGGTAATCCATCATTTTAACTAATAAAATAATTTCCTCTAAAATATTCAAAAATAACGCTTTCGATTGAAGAAATGATAAGTTACTTCGGATAAGGTAATTTTGTATCAACTGCTGTAACATATTCATCAACTTCATATTATCCTCTACTTCAATAGCAAAATGACTATTGTATAGAGGGTATTCAGCTATTGATTCATCTGGCAACTTAAAATGAATAACTGCGTAGTTAAATTTTGTGTTATTCGCAACAATACGCTGTATATTTAAATTAGGACCAACATGAATAATTTTTCCTTTATCTAATACGTAATATGTTCCGTCAATAAGGATTTTCGCTGTACCTGTTACCGGAAATATTAGACCACCTGCGTCTCGCATCGTGTTATAGCTAGTTAATAGAGTTTCAGAAGTAATTTTCTCTGTAATCACATCAACAAATGTTAATGGCGCCATTGTATATAAATCAATTACATCTTGCATATCCATTGTTGTTATACCCTTTTTCAATGCTAAGTTTTATCCATTCGCTTTCACTGTAAAATTCCCTTTAAAAGCTTACGATTACGCTGTTTGAAAATATCATTATGTGAAGACACAATACCACCGTCTGATGCGTCTGGTTGAATATACTTCTTCGCACTATTAACCGCATGAAGGGCATCGTGGAAAGTGGCTGCTATTAGATGAATTTTACCTTCATGATGCAAAATATCTCCGGCTGCATAAAGTCCAGGTATTGAAGATGCACTATGAACTGTTCCAGCAATAAAATAATCTCTTATCCGTTCAATTGCTAGCGGGCTATTATCCAACAGTTCTTTATCTCGTAAATAGCCATGACTAATGACAACCTCATCTACAGGAATTTCTATTGTGTTTCCTGTTTCATGATTCATTAAAGCAACAGCTTTAATCATTCCTTCTTGATCGTCTGCAATAAGCTTAGTAATTTCAGAATTAAAGTGACATTCAATCGTGCTATTTAATAGTTCTGTTATTTGAGCCTCGTGCGCAGATAACGCTTCTTTTCGATAAGTTAAATATACTTTTGATGCAATTTCCGTTAATTCTAACGCCCAGTCTACTGCTGTATTCCCGCCTCCAGAAATAATGACCGCTTTATCCTTAAATTTCTCATATGATTTAATCGTATAATTTAAATTGGACACTTCAAAGCGCTCTGCACCCTCAATCTCAATTTTTTGCGGATTTAAGATGCCACCACCGATAGCAACAATCACAGTTTTTGAATAATGAATATTTCCGGATTCAGCTGTAATAACGAAATGTCCTTCCTCATTTTTGGCAATAGAAGTAACCTTTTCATCTGTGTAAATAGAAGGATTGAAGGTCAAGGCTTGTTCAATTAACTGGTCAATTAACTGTCCTCCTGTAATTGGTGTTAAACCACCAATATCCCAAATCATTTTTTCTGGATAGACATGGATTTTTCCGCCAAGCTGTGGCTGTGATTCAATAAGTTTTGTTTTCATCTCACGTAAGCCACTATAAAAACTGGAATATAAACCTGCTGGTCCCCCACCGATTATTGTTACATCAAATAGTTCTTTTTCTACCAATGCTTACACACCTTTCATTTTGTTACTAACCACTTCCACAATAGAATTGCGCTGAACTAAAATCATCAAGCATCACTATTATCTTCTTTAACCCCATTATACGATAATGATAATCATTATCAAATAAAATGATAGCAAAACATTTTTTTTGAGTACATGTAATTATCCGTTTATTTTTTTGTGTTATTTTGTCCATGTATAGTAAAAAATCTAAATCCATTCATTCAGAATCCTAATTTTCTTCTATAACTAAGCAGTATAGAAACTTCTTTCGTAAATTTTGAAAGGAAAATAGTCTTAAGTAAGTCTTTTTATTTCCCTCCTTTTTTCATACAATTAAAGAAGTGTTTCTTTCGAAAAATTACGATTTTATCAGAAGGTTAATGTTAATCTAACAGAGCCTTACTATTAAGGGGGTACTATGAATATTATTGAAGCATTATCAATGGCCATGCCTTATATTCATTTAGCTATGAAAGGCGAGGCCATGATGGCATTAGTGGATAAAGAAAGTGAGAGCATCGTTGTTTATTTACCTGGGAAACGGTTAGATGCTGGTTATAAAACTGGACAAAAAATTCACCCTGACGATGCAAATTTACATCTCCCGCTTAAGGGACAAAGTAATGATTTATCTGTACCGAAGGAAGTATATGGAGTGGATTTTAATGCCTATTCTTTTCCTATTCGTGAAAAAGGAATTGTCGTTGGTGCACTAGCTTTTGGACTACCTATTGATCATTCTCTCCAAATGGAGAAATATATCATTACTATGAATGACATTATTCAAAACTTACAGGATAAAGTACATACAATCGCCTCCCATTCGGAAGAATTAGCTGCAACTAGTGAGGAAATAAACAAACAGGCACAATTCGCTTTAGAGGATGCTGAAAAAACAAATGGTGTTACCGATTTAATTAAAAGTATTTCTCGTCAAACAAATTTACTTGGATTAAATGCATCGATTGAGGCAGCACGAGCAGGTCAGCACGGTGCTGGGTTTAATATAGTAGCACAAGAAGTTCGCAAGCTTTCTACTGAAACAACTACTGCTACTGATAATATTGAATCTTCGCTTCGAAGCATCAATCATAATCTCGAAAATTTAAAACAAAACATGACTCAAGTAAATAGTGCCACAAATGAACAGGCACAACTTGTTCATGACTTTAGTGAAATTATCGATGAACTTAGTACGCTTAGTGTGGAAATGAAGGATTTTATGTCCAACGTAATTAAATAAACTATTCTTTAAAAAATCTGTTCTCTTTTTTGTGGTCCTAGCCACATAATTTTGAGCAGATTTTTTATTTTTGGTACAACCCCTCTTTTTAATCAGTGCATCTGTTTCTTTCAAAATTTGTGACAAAAACAATAATTCCAAAAGTATTATTTTAAAATAATAAAAAAGAACCTAAAAATCCCCAAATATACGATATGATTACTTTTTGGTACACTATTGAAAAAGCAAAGATGAGGTCGACATGAAAAGAAAAATATTTATTTTACATGAAATTTATGGAGTGAACGATTTTATAAAAAAGCAAGCTGAAGCATACAGTAACGCCAGCACTACAGTTGAGTGCATTTCTTTATATTTAGAGAATAAAATGTTTCCATATGAACAAGAACGAGAAGCCTATGAGTATTTCATAAACGAAGTTGGCTTTGATGCTCCACTCGAAAAACTAACCAAAAAACTATTAGAAGCTAGGACACATTATGATGAAGTGCTATTAATTGGCTTTAGTGTAGGGGCAACATTAGCTTGGAGACTATCAACACTCCCATTACAGGGAATCGTTTGCGTTTATGGTTCACGTATTCGCCAATATCTGGATGTAATCCCCTCTTGTCCGACGCTTGTTATTTTACCAAGTCATGAGAAAAGCTTTAATGTCCATGAATTAAAGAAAAAACTCGATATATTACCGACTGTTCATACGAGACAATATACAGGTCAGCATGGTTTTATGGACTACCATAATTTGCACTATAGTCGTGAAAGTTATGTACACGCACACGCTGAAATTTTACACTTTTTGCAAACTGAACGCAGTCAAGGAGGACAAAGTAATGAACCAAAATGAAAACATGATTATTGATCCTTACATAGAAGGAGGAAATGTCATTTATCCAAACTTTCACCTATCGTTGCAGCCAGGCAGTATTATCGGCATCTACACAGATGTGTCTAAAATCCATACATTAATACAATGGTTTACAAAGCAAAGCAATACATATACACACCTTCGTGAAAGTGCCTTGTATGAGCGATTGACGGTTCGAGAATATATCCAATTTTGCTTAAAGCTTTTCCATACTTCTTCTGAAAAGATGGAGGAATTATTGAAATTATTCGCTTTAACGGAACAAAAGAGTATTAAAATCAGCAAGCTTTCCAATGGGGAAAAGCAACGATTAAAATTAATTCATACATATCTCCATCAAGCACAGATACAAGTTTTAGAAGAACCATTCCAAAATCTAGATGAGTTTTCCAAGCAAAAAGTCATTCAGTTATTGGATGCCTTACAAAAACAGAATAAAACAGTCATTTTACTGTCTAATAATCTTGAGGATTTAATTATTTCGAGTACAGAAATACATAGACTAGATACAATGGGCTTACACGCATTAGATATGAAAGAGGATGAAACCGAACCAGTTTCTCCCCCTCTTGAAAATGCACCGATTCGACTTGATAAAATCCCTACAAAGAAAAATGATAAGATCATTTTATTTAATCCCCCTGAAATCGATTATATCGAAAGTGTTGAGGGTGTTGTTTCACTGTATGTTGCGGGTGAAGCCTACCCATGTACATTATCATTAAATGAGCTGGAACAAAAATTGACACCGTTCGGCTTCTTTAGAAGTCATCGCTCTTATATCGTTAACTTACAAAAGGTACGGGAAATCATTACGTGGACTCGCAATAGCTACAGCCTAGCCTTAAATAGCAATGAAAAAGCAATAGTACCTTTGTCGAAAAACAAGCTCGCAGATTTAAAAGAAATACTCGGAATTTAGTAGATTTCCCAGGAAATAAACGACTCCTGTCAGCTGAAATATTTCTCCACTAATGGTCATTTTACTGCCTTTCACCTGTAATTTAATGTTGAACTCTCTATTGTCCCTTATAGTTGAGACATCAACAACAACACAGGGAGGTTTTCAAATGAACGCAGTAATCAATGTTCAGCATTTGAAAAAAACATTTAATAAGGAAGCAGCATTACAGGATGTTTCCTTTACCATTCAAAAAGGAGAAATATTCGGCTTTCTTGGACCTAGCGGCTCAGGAAAAACTACTACTATTAAAATATTAACGGCACAAACTGAAGAAACTGCTGGCGATGTTTTATTGTTTGGCCGCCCAGCAAATGAGATGAAACAAAGCAACAATCGTAAACGCTTCGGTATTTTAACAGATAATAGCGGACTATATACACGACTTTCAATTGAGGAGAATTTATTACTCTTTAGTAACTTATATCAATTACCTAAATCAGCAGTAAAAGAGGCGTTGGATTTTGTTAACTTATACGCTGATCGTAAAAAGAAAATTAGTCAGCTTTCTAAAGGAATGATGCAACGTGTTACGCTAGCACGTGCCATCATGCATAAACCGGAACTATTATTTTTAGATGAACCAACTTCTGCACTCGATCCTGTTAATACACAACATATTTATAATGGCTTGCGTAAATTAAATGAGATGGGTACGACAATATTTTTAACAACACATGATATGAGTGAAGCCGAAATACTTTGTGATCGTGTCGCCTTCTTACATAAAGGTAAAATTCGAGCAATTGGTGCGCCAAAGGATTTGAAAAAAGAGTTTGGCGATGAATCTATTACAGTAGAATTAAAAAATGGTGCTTGTGAAGTCATCCAAACTGGACAACAAGATGCTGAAAAACTGTTTCATTGGATGCAATCGAACGAAGTTTCTCGCATTTATACGAACGAACCAACACTAGGTAATATTTTTATGCAAATAACAGGGAGTGATTTAGTATGAACATGTCAATGACACGTATTCAGGCCATTTTAATGAAGGATTTCAAGGAATTTTCACGTAACTATGCGGTATCCGTTATGATACTTATGCCACTTGTTATGGCATTTTTTCTTAATAAATCGGGCAATGCTACTATCGCAACCTGTCTCCTTACAATAAATATGGCGTTTACTGTTGTGACTGCCTATGTACAATGCTGTCTAATTGCAGAGGAGAAAGAGAAAAACACACTTCGAAGTCTCATGCTTTCCCCTGCTTCACTTGGCGATATACTAATTGGTAAAAGCTTGTTTGTCTTTATCCTTACAATGGCAGTTGTAGCATTTTCTATTTACATTGTTGGCTATAGCCCAGCTAATCTTTTCATCTTAGCTATTGCTTTAATACTTTCGGCTGTGTTCTATATTGCAATAGGAACAATATGTGGATTATTCGCCAAAACAGTTATGGAAGGCTCTCTTATCATTCTACCTGTTATCCTTATTTTCGGGTTTGGCTCTTCTGCCCTAGCATTATCGTCTGCCTTTCCTATTTTAAAAATTGCAAAGTGGTTACCAAGTTCTCAGTTGACGCTATTAGCAGATGCTCTAGAAGGCACATACACAACAATGGATGTCATTATTCCAATCGCTACTATCATCGTATGGTCAGTAGTTACTTGGATTGTAGCAGGATTTATTTATAAAAAAAGAATGGTCGACTAATTTTTATTAAAAGTCAAGTTTTAAATAATTTACCCAATTATAATAACTACTTTATAAGATGTTTAACATTATAATAAAGTTTTAAAAGAAGCTGCGGCTAAAGTAAAAACATCTTACTCTGCTGAAAAATGATGTTTTTTGCATATTAAAAAATACTTTCCGAAAGATAAAATGATTATGAAATTTTTATAACAAACAAAGTGATGTAAAACGATAATAAAGTTGTTTAATTTTGTTATAAAAATATAAGAGCCTTGCTACAATTTAGTGTGCAGTAAGGCTCTTTAAAGTTGTTTAATTCTTATTGGACTAAAGCCCCCGAAGAACTTTAATTTCTAAATAAAGCGATATTTACGTGAAAATTGCGTAATAACCAAAATAATCGTTAACCCAACAACGAGATACCACATTATATGAAAAGGAACTATGAACATTAATACACCAAATAATATAGCTGTTAAAGTGCTAACTGTAATTGATTGTATACTCGTAAATTTATCTTTAACAAAATAATATAAAGTGAACGGTAGTGCTAAAGTAAATAACGGAATATAAATTGTTACAATAGATGTCTTAATGAGGGCTATTGAAAGCACGGCTATTATGAAACCTATTGACGTAGTAAGCGTTCTTCCTACAAATACTTTACCAGTAAAATAGCCGTATAGCAGAATAAACATAATCGTTAAACTCGAACAAATTCCCATTACTAAAACAAATGAATAGCCTATGAAGAAAGCTGCTATTGATAAACACACTAAAGAAACGAATGGCAACAACAATATTGAAAGATTTTGCGTTTTTTCTATATTCATTACATTTGTAAAACCTACAAGAAATAATAAAGTAAATGGAATCGTCAAATATCCTAATTCGAAGTGATTACCTAGATTAATATGACTAACCTCAAGTTTGCCGACCATTATTATTACAAGTGATGCACAAATTTGACCAATCAGCCCCCAAATGCTTGATAATTTAAAAGCTTGAGTAAGCTTATCCGTAATTACAATTGAAACGATGCCAATTAATAAAGCTAAATATAACAAATTTTCCCCTCCCAAAATAATTCATTAGAAATACTCAAAGTTAAATATCGCTATCTAAAATTATACAGAAGATTTAAAAATAACCAAATAAAATAGTGATGCTTATTGAACTAAAGTGCTTACGTTAGTTGAAGAAGAAAAAGATAGGATTTTGTGGAATCCCATCTTTTGAAGTAAAGCCTCCGTTAGTGAAAATACGTATCCATTAGGAACGCTAAGGAATGATTTTTTATGCAAAAAAATGACAACGCTTTAAGAGGTGTCATTTGTCAGTTGTTAATATTAATTTTTCTGTTTGTCCCTCCCACATTATTTCCACTTCAATTTCATCATCCTTTTGGATAATTTCGCAGTTTCCACAAGTTATATTTTTAAATTTAACGGCTCCAAATTTCAATGGGCTTTCCTCATCGCTACTTCCTTGCCCCAAACTGTTATATTGGATTTTATAGTCTATCGTTTCTGGAGCTTTGTTATCTCCTATATACTTAATACTCCCAGCAGTTTGTTGCTCAACATCGTTTGTAACTACTACTTCATAAAGAATCTCCCAGTTATCTCCACTTTCTGAAAAACTATATTTGTCCCCATCCACACAGCCACTCATTAATAGCACTAAAGTAACCAAGAGTAAAATCTGTTTCAACACAATCCCTCCTGAAGTTTTTAATATTCGCACTATTATTCATACGTAAGTTTGACGATATCTATTGGCAAATGTTTCAAACTATAACAAAATCCACATGACATACGTTTTAACAAAATGTCATCCACAACTTTCGGTGATGAGCTATAATACTTTCTCCATTATCCTTTTTTAGTGGAATCAACTAGCAGCTGCTGCAAATGTTTTTTCACTTGTGGCCATTCTTGTAGCGTAATGCTGTACATCACTGTATGGCGAGTTGTGCCATCCTTACGCACCATATGATTACGTAAGATCCCCTCCTTTGTTGCTCCTAAACGTTCTATCGCCTTTTGGGAACGTAAATTTTCATGGTCTGTCTTAAGTTGTACACGCTGTAGATTGAGTACCTCAAAGCAGTATTGTAATAATAAATATTTGCAATTCGTATTAATGGTAGTACGCCAAAAAGCAGGTGTAATCCATGTAGTACCTATTTCAAGCCGTTTATGCGTTTCATCAATATCCATAAACCGAGTCGAACCGATGATTTGTCCAGATTTTTTATCCACAATCACAAATGGAAATTCAGTTTTTTCACGTTTTGCTTCTAATGCCTTGTCCACAAAGTTATTCACATCGCCCATTTTCTCTATTGCTGTGGACATGTGTGACCAAATTTCTGGATAACTACCAGCTTCGAATATTCCTTGCACATCCTGTAGTTCTAATGGCTTAAGTAATATTACTTCATTTTCCAACGCTATAAAATTCATTTCGCTTCACTCCTTTTTTAATATTTAACGGCAATTTTGATATGATAGATAGAACCAAATTTTAAAAAATGGACCATACCAGGAGGTGCAATATTTTGGAGCTATCGATCTCATTTACTGGAGATACATCGAAATACGTACAAATTTACGAAGAAATTAAACAAGCAATTTTAAGAAAAAAACTACTGGCCCATGAGCAATTACCTTCTAAACGAACACTTGCTAAAACGCTTGATGTTAGTATCCATACGATTAAAGAGGCGTATGAGCAATTACTAGCTGAAGGTTATATCTACAGTAAGGAACGCTCTGGTTATTTTATAGCGCCCTTTGAATTCGAATGGGGACAGCAGCTGAAGCAGCAAATATCCACAGCTACAACACCACTTACATATACTATAAAATTTGACTTTCATAATGGACATGTGGATAAGGAAGCTTTTCCTATTTCCATCTGGCATAAGCTGTTGAAAAAGCATTTCAATGTGGATAATTTAACGACAAGTCCCTGGCAAGGAGAGACTATTTTACGGACGGAAATCGCTCGTTATGTTGAACGTTCGAGAGGAGTTGCTTGTGAAGCATCACAAGTGTTTGTTTATAGTGGTACACAAAGTCAGCTTCAAGCTCTATGTCACTTTTTTGGCCCAAAAACACATGTTGGCTTAGAAGAGCCTGGCTTTAAAAGAGTACGTGCAACATTGCAACAATGTGGATTAACAACTCATGCTATTCCTGTTGATAACTTAGGGGTAACAATACCGAAAGAATCCATCCACATGTTATACACAACACCCGCACACCAGTTTCCGCTTGGCATGGTCATGCCTGTTGAACGGCGTGCAGAACTTCTGCAATGGGCTACTTCTGAGAAGGCATATATTATTGAGGATGATTATGACTCAGAATTTCGTTATAAGGGGCTCCCTATCCCCTCTTTAACAAAAATGGATCAGCTGCAACGTGTTATTTATTTCGGAACATTTTCTAAAACACTTATTCCATCGCTGCGCATTAGTTATATGATTTTGCCTAAATCGTTAGTCGAAGAATTTATGCTATTTAATCAGGAGCAAAAATCTGTTGTCTCAAAAATAGATCAGTTTGTGTTAGCCGATTTTATTGCCCAAGGTTTATTCGATAAGCATTTAGCCAAAATGCGGACTATTTATCGTAAAAAGCAACAAGCTTTACTAGCAGCGATTAACGTAAATTTTTCTAAGGAATTCGAAGTTATTGGTGAAAAATCTGGGCTACATATTGTTATGAAGTTACCAAAAAGGCTTGCTGAACAGGATGCAATTAGGTTGGCCCAGGAGGTAGGAATCAAAGTCTATCCATGTTTAACCTCCTATCAACAAGGCTCTAAACATGCTATGGTCATAATGGGCTATGGTGGGCTAACCCTCGAGCAAATCAATGAAGGGATCGCGTTACTTGCAACAGTTTGGTCATCATCCACGACAGCTTAATTCCGATACTTTACTTCTACTTGATTAGTTTGAGCTGCTTCTATACCAGGAGTAGCGACCTTCCCTGAAACACATCTCCTTTTCTTTAGGTATAATAAAGAGATTCAACAATACGAAAATAACAACCTTTTCATAAAATTTTATTCAATAATAAGAGCATACTATAAAACCTGATATAAGGTATTTATAGTATGGCTTTCTGAAATCCCCCTCTTTTTAGTTAAGCGTTAGACCGAAGATGAAGTTTTTTGCAGACCATGGCCTTACCATCTGTTGTTCTCAAGCGTTTAAAGATAATGCATTCATAATTGTCATAAAAAAATTCCTCCCTATATAGTGTTTTATAGTACGTACACCATATATAGAAGAATTAAAATGAAAATTAACAACCTAGAATCGTTAATCTATAAATTGTTGCACTACTTGAGAAATCATAAATACCAAAAAACTAAAAATAATAGCCGCAACTATCGTATCAAAAGCTTCAAATATAAAAAAACCTTGTTGAATTCCATACGCTCCGATTATCAAAAAAACCATAATAAATAAATAAGATATAGCCAACGACAATTTAATTTTCCCTAAAATTCGTTGATCCGCCACTACATAACTAGTGTTCCATTCATCCTTCTTTTTATCAATTAAGAATCGGATAACTTGATAACCTAAACCTATAGATAATACCCCCCAAATAATCCAAAAATTATCACCTCTATCATACGCAGAATAGCTTAAATATCCAGCCGATAAGAATAAGTATGTGTAAAAAATTAAGACCATCCATTTTTTTGAACGCATATTAATTTCCTCCTTACTTCTTTATTCCTCATGAAAAAAAAATAATTTTTCAATTGGTTCCTTCAAGACTAAAGAAATCATTAATACTACACCAATTGACGGCTCATATTTCTGTTTCTCAATTGCTATAATCGTTTGTCTGTGTACACCAATTTTTTGAGCAAATTCTTCTTGTGTTAGATCGATTAATCGTCGATATTGGCGTACATTGTTATTTACTTTGCCTTTTTTCAATTTATCCACCTCTGAATGTAGAGTATCACATACAAAATGTATCGTAAACTATACATTATTGAATAATCAGAAAATAAATGAGGTATTATAATCGAAATGGATACTAGTAATTAATTGACTAGTGAACCTCTCACACCACCGTATATCCCTCTTGCTTTTTAGGCTAATGGGTTACTTCTTAAATTATATAAAAACTAACGAAACCTTTTTATAAATCTCCTCGTATTTAAAAATAAATGCAACTATAAGGGGAAAAGACACAATGGAGAATCTCGAGCAATTAGAAAAGCATTTACGAGAAATTCAAGCATGGGAGAAAGATCAAAAGGATTTATGGTTTTGGGAGAAATTAGGTCGCATTCCGTTTAAAATCTTAGATAAGATGACGCCTGCTTTTCTTCAAAATAAGATAGCATTACTAGTTGATGAATTAGGGAGCTATATTCAATCAGGTGGCCAATACTTAATTAATGAACAAGCTATGCTGCAGAAAATCCGTAACAATTCTTCGTTTCATAATATTTTTGCTATATCCGATATTGGACAAATTCCGTTAGAGGATATGATTGCTCTAAGTGATAACCTACAAAATGAACGCGTAAAATTAGCAATTGTACAAGGTGCTTCTACTGGCTTTGGTGGTATCTTCACATTAGCTATTGATATTCCTTTTATTTTAGGAATGGCTTTAAAAACATTGCAAGAGATTGCGATAATTCATGGCTATGATCCAAACGATAAAATGGAACGAATTTTCATCGTTAAATGTCTCCAATTCTCCTCTGCTGATATTGTCGGCAAAGAAGCGATATTGAAGGAACTTTCTTCCATGCATAATACGAATAATGCAGCGGAAAATATGATTTCGCAGCTTCAAGGCTGGCAGGAAGTATTTTTTACGTATCGCGATCAGTTCGGGTGGAAAAAACTGTTTCAAATGATTCCGATAGCTGGGATGATTTTCGGTGCCTATGCAAATAAAGGCATGATTCAAGATGTTGCTGAAGCAGGAATCATGCTCTATCGTAAGCGCCGTATATATGAAAAAATAAATGAACTAAATAAACAATAATACTATCGACATTGAAAAAGATGACACCGACAATACAGATTGTGAAGTGACCCCTAAAAGTTAGACACGGTTATTTCATTAGGCAGCTTGTGTAAAACGAGTTCGGTATTGCACCGGA
>NZ_LIYL01000053.1:0-77479 GCF_001278875.1 Lysinibacillus sp. FJAT-14222
CCGTTCCCATACCGAACACGGAAGTTAAGCTCTTTAGCGCCGATGGTAGTTGGGGGCTTCCCCCTGTGAGAGTAGGATGTCGCTTCGCTTATTTTCTATGTGGAGGATTAGCTCAGCTGGGAGAGCATCTGCCTTACAAGCAGAGGGTCGGCGGTTCGAGCCCGTCATCCTCCACCATTATTAAAATAAATTACCTTATTATCGCGGGGTGGAGCAGTGGTAGCTCGTCGGGCTCATAACCCGAAGGTCGTTGGTTCAAATCCGGCCCCCGCAACCAAAATGGTCCCGTGGTGTAGCGGTTAACATGCCTGCCTGTCACGCAGGAGATCGCCGGTTCGATCCCGGTCGGGACCGTCTTTTTTTTTTGCCGGTGTAGCTCAGTTGGTAGAGCAACTGACTTGTAATCAGTAGGTCGTGGGTTCGACTCCTATCGCCGGCATCATCCCATGGAGGGGTAGCGAAGAGGCTAAACGCGGCGGACTGTAAATCCGCTCCTTAGGGTTCGGCGGTTCGAATCCGTCCCCCTCCACCATTTTAGGGGCATAGTTCAACGGTAGAATAGAGGTCTCCAAAACCTTTGGTGTGGGTTCGATTCCTACTGCCCCTGCCAGGTTTCTAGGTACTCGTTATCAAACACTGCTGTGATTACATATAGTGGCGATTGTGGCGAAGTGGTTAACGCACCGGATTGTGGTTCTGGCATTCGTGGGTTCGATTCCCATCAGTCGCCCCATTTATTATTGGGGTATAGCCAAGCGGTAAGGCAACGGATTTTGATTCCGTCATGCCTAGGTTCGAATCCTAGTACCCCAGCCATTCATTTCTTAGTTTGAGCCATTAGCTCAGTTGGTAGAGCATCTGACTTTTAATCAGAGGGTCGAAGGTTCGAGTCCTTCATGGCTCATCAAGTTTTTATAAAAAAATATGCGCCCGTAGCTCAATTGGATAGAGCGTCTGACTACGGATCAGAAGGTTATGGGTTCGACTCCTGTCGGGCGCGCCAAAAAACCTAATTGTATCGGAATGTAGCTCAGCTTGGTAGAGCACTTGGTTTGGGACCAAGGGGTCGTAGGTTCGAATCCTGTCATTCCGATCATCTTTCCTAAATGTTGGGATCTTAGCTCAACAGATTCACCGTTTATTAATATTTTGGAGGTATACCCAAGTCTGGCTGAAGGGATCGGTCTTGAAAACCGACAGGCGGGTAACACCGCGCGGGGGTTCGAACTACCTCCTCCATTTCCGGGTCAGTAGCTCAGTTGGTAGAGCATTAGATTGAAGCTCTAAGTGTCGGCGGTTCGATTCCGTCCTGACCCACCATATGCGGGTGTAGTTTAATGGTAAAACCTCAGCCTTCCAAGCTGATGTCGTGAGTTCGATTCTCATCACCCGCTCCAAATAATGGGCCTATAGCTCAGCTGGTTAGAGCGCACGCCTGATAAGCGTGAGGTCGATGGTTCGAGTCCATTTAGGCCCACCATTATTCCGAAGTAGCTCAGTTGGTAGTAGCACCTGACTGTTAATCAGGTTGTCGCAGGTTCGAGTCCTGCCTTCGGAGCCACGGCCCGTTGGTCAAGTGGTTAAGACACCGCCCTTTCACGGCGGTAACACGGGTTCGAATCCCGTACGGGTCATCAAGCATGTTGCACATTTGTGCAACATGCTTTTTTTATGCCAACTATAATGATAAATAAAGATCACCATTCGTTAAGGAAATTTTATTTCTAATGCACACGCAATAACGTCTAATCCTAAATACTGAGAAGAGATTAATAATGATAAACAAAATTGCAAATGTAACTGAAGTCTTCTCATGTATTACCTACTTCTACATAAAAAAACGTTATAATAGCGAACCCATGCTTAACAGTTTTTCCTTTGTAATTCCTCAGTATATTTATAATGGCTACTGATATGTATCTTTTCCTTAATCCATAAATAACTTTAGTTTTAGAGAAATAGAAGAAATGATATGAAATATTGAACAAAGTATTTCATATATGAAAGATGTATGTTTTCTAGCAGATTTTTTCGTGGTGATTATAGTTCCATTACTCTAATATGAGGGTAGATGGAGGAATTCGACATGAATTTACATGAGATACAGCGGTTTTTAGAACTTTATCAAATGGAACAAAATGAGTCTAAAGCATGGCTAGAAAATAAATTACAGCAAATTAAAGCAGCAGGAAAATATATACCGACAACAGAAGAATTAACCTTTGGTGCACGAGTGGCATGGCGCAATAGTAATAAGTGCATTGGCCGCTTATTTTGGCAGTCGCTACATGTTGTAGATGCCCGCGATATTTCAAATGAAGAGGATATCTTCAATGCTTTGCTTGAGCATATTCAATATGCAACAAATGACGGAAAAATCCGCCCAACAATAACCGTTTTTGCACCAGGGCGAGTTCGTATTTGGAATCATCAGCTAATCCGTTATGCAGGCTATGAAATGGACTCAGGAATCGTTGGGGATCCACATTCCGTAGAGTTTACAAAAATATGTGAATCCCTTGGCTGGCAAGGCGAGAAAACAGCATTTGATGTGCTTCCGCTTGTTATACAGATAGATGGAAGGGATCCGCAAGCGTTTACAATCCCTGATGAATATGTACTCGAGGTACCGATTCGTCATCCTGAATCTTCTCAAGTCGAAAAGCTAGGATCTAAATGGTATGCAGTGCCAATTATTTCGAGCATGCGCTTCCAAATGGCAGGTATCGATTTTCAGGCAGCCCCATTTAATGGTTGGTATATGGGCACTGAAATCGGGGCACGTAATTTAGCAGATCACGATCGTTATAATATGCTGCCCGCTATAGCAGAAATTTTTAATCTCGATACAACAAAACAGGCTTCACTATGGCGTGATCGTGCATTAGTTGAGCTGAATATTGCAGTTCTCCATTCCTTTAAAGAAGACGGTGTGAGCATTGTAGATCATCATACCGCAGCTCAGCAATTTAAATTATTTGAGGAAGCTGAAACAGCAGCAGAGCGTGAGCTTACAGGCAATTGGACGTGGCTGATTCCACCTCTTTCACCAGCTACGACTCATATTTTCCATAAGCCTTATGTTAATCTTTACAATACACCGAATTATTTTTATCAGAAACCACCTTATTAGTAGAGAAAGGCAGCTCACTTTAAACATGAGCCGCCTTTTTTAATTTACATATTCATTTTTAGAAGCCCTAAAAGAGCATAAGAAGAGGATCAATACAACGACAATGAAGAGCCAACCAGCGATGTTCCAACCACCGAATAAATCATGCAAATACCCAAATAAGATTGGACCAATTGCGGCTAATAAATATCCTAATGATTGTGCAAACCCTGATAAATCTGCTGCCTCAAAAGCTGTACGGGTACGTAGTGTAAAGAACATCATCGCTAATGAGAATGAAGCTCCTCCTGCTAAGCCTAGTAGCACCATCCATAGTACAGCGAGGCTTGTCCATTCCATCACTACTCCGATAAAGCCAACTAAGTAAAATACCGTAAACATTAATACGAGAGGACGTTGAGATGTCATTTTACTTGCGATAATAGGCACAGCTAGAGCCATTGGGACTTGTGAAATTTGCATGATGGAAAACATCCAGCCTGCACGATCTGCTGCTAATCCTTGCGCTGTATATATTTCAGGAATCCAAGCCGCGGTTGTATAGAATAATAATGACTGTAATCCCATAGCACCTGTTACTGCCCAAGTAACTGGTGATTTCCATAATGGTGTACGTTCTTTCGTAGTCTCAACAATAGGCTCAGGCTTATTAAATTTTAACTGTGGAATCCAAATTAAAATAGTTAACACCACAAGAATAAGCGCGATTGCCAGAGCACCTTGCCAGCCAAGTGATGAATTGGCAACAGGATAGCTAATGCCAGCACCGAGTCCAGCTGTCAAATTCATCGACATTGTGAAAAATGCCATAAGTAAACCTACTTGATAGGGAAACTTCAATTTAAGCAAACCTGGAATAAGTACGTTACCAAATGAAATGGCTATACCAATTAGCACAGTACCAAACAGGAGTAAACCAGTTGTGCCAAGGGAGCGTAGTACAATCCCTAATGCTAAAAGAATAGTCGATAAAAATAATGTTAATTCTAGCCCCAATCTACGTGCAACAATTGGTGCAAATGGTGATATGATTGCAAATGCAAGCAATGGGATTGTTGTTAGAAAGCCCGCTAGTATATTGGATATGCCGAGGTCTTCACGGATAAAGGAAATAATAGGTCCAACAACTGTTAACGGCATCCGTAATGTCGAGGCAATACAAATTATGCCGATGACTAGTAATAAGGTTGTTCCTCTCCAGCTAATTTTCTTGTTAGGATAAGTATTGGAATGTTCATGAGTAGTCAAATAAATCCCCCCTGTTAGAACAATTATAACTGAACCACTATACCACTTTATCACACTGTTAAAAATAGTAGAAAATTCATAAAATACAGAACATTACTCAGGTTATTGAAATGTCATAGGTCGTATGTTAAACTAATACACATCATAAATTTAATATTTATATGCCTCATGTTTGTATTGAGGTAGAGGTCGCGATATTTAAGAGTATGCTAATGGAAATGACAAGCATTAGAGATATTAGTTGAAAGGAAATATCGCCGAAGTGTGAGGGGACTTGAAAACCTCATGCTGGGGCTGTCTCCGAAAGGAACAGAACTGTCACGTTTGGACAACGTGTTGAGCTATCATTTTGAAGGAACAGAGGATTTACTTAGCCATCACAGCGTTCATGTGATGGCGTTTTTTTTGCCTCTTAAAAAAGGAAGGAAGCTATATCGTGAGTGAAATAAAAGTCAATCAGCTCGGCCATAAAGCGCCGAAGCTGAAAAAAGAATTAAAAAGCCGTCATATTACAATGATTTCATTAGGCGGTACAATCGGTACAGGATTGTTTTTAGCTAGTGGTGGTGCCATTGCACAAGCAGGTCCTGGCGGTGCGCTGCTCGCTTATGGACTAATCGGTATTATGGTGTATTTTTTAATGACGAGCTTAGGCGAAATGGCAGCCTATATGCCATCATCGGGTTCATTTAGTACGTATGCTACAAAGTTTGTAGATCCAGCTTTAGGCTTTGCACTTGGTTGGAACTACTGGTACAACTGGGCAATTACAATTGCGGCAGAAATTGCTGCTGTATCATTAATTATGAAATATTGGTTCCCAGATAGCTCATCAGCACTTTGGACTGTTTTATTTATTGCTGTAGTTTTAACGTTCAATCTATTATCGGTAAAAAGCTATGGTGAAAGTGAATATTGGTTTGCGATGATAAAAGTTGCAACGGTGATCATTTTTATTATCATCAGTCTCTTAATGATTTTTGGAATTTTAGGAGGACAAGCTCCTGTAGGATTTACGAATTTCTTCATTAGTGATGGACCATTCCACGGTGGATTCCTTGCTACATTTGGTATTTTCTTAGCTGCGGGATTCTCATTCCAAGGGACAGAGTTACTTGGAATAACAGCAGGTGAAACAGATGACCCTGGTAAAAATATTCCGAAAGCTGTTAAGTCTGTTTTCTGGCGAATTATTTTATTCTATATTTTAGCGATTGCTGCAATTGGGATGCTGATCCCATTTACAGACGAACGTTTGTTATCTGAAGATATCGCTGTATCACCATTCACACTGGTGTTCGACCGTTTAGGAATTGCCTTTGCTGCTTCATTGATGAATGCCATCATTCTAACGGCTATGCTGTCAGCAGGGAATTCAGGGCTCTACGCATCTTCACGTATGCTTTGGCAATTAGCGGTAGATGGACATGCACCAAAAATTTTCATGAAATTAAGTCGTAGAGGTATTCCAATCTACGCATTAATGGCGACATTAGCTGTAGGCTGTCTAGCATTTCTAGCATCGTTCTTTGGTGACGGTGTTGTCTATATATGGCTTTTAAATGCCTCTGGGATGTCAGGCTTCATTGCTTGGCTAGGAATTGCTTTTAGCCATTACCGTTTCCGTCGAGCTTTCGAGGTACAGGGCTTGGATCCAAAATTGTTGCCGTATAAAGCAAGGCTATTTCCATTCGGTCCGCTATTTGCCTTTACGGTTTGTATGATTGTTGTTATTGGGCAAAACTACAATGCCTTTATGGGAGATACAATAGATTGGTACGGAATCCTTGTCTCATATATCGGGATTCCACTGTTCTTACTGTTATGGCTTGGCTATAAAATCAAGAATAAAACAAAAATGCTTCCATTAGAGCAATGTGATTTAAAAGTAGAACAATAAAAAATAAAACTGTCCTGTGAGTCATAGAAAATGACTTGCAGGACAGTTTTTTTAGTTAAGAAATGAATTTGTAACCCTAAACGTACAATCTTGTCAGAAAAAAACTCCAAGTGAACCATCAATCTTTAAGCTCCAAAACCTCGTAAACCCAAAATAGCAATCATCAATCCATAGATTACTATAATAAACAAAATAATGAGCAATCCCAAATATTTTGAAATACCTGTTTGTTTTGATCTAATTCCGGATATCCCAAAATAAATACTCATTATCCAGAGTAAAGCACCTAAATAAAAGTAAATACCAAAAATTAGCATTCAGATAAAATTTATTCATTCTGGTTGAAAAGGAAGGATTTTAGTTTTCAAAATTATTGCCTGCTTTTGGTGCTAAATCTTAATATGGTAGACTGTTGTATAAATGGCAATTGATAAAAAGCTTTATGTTGGGAAGAGGTGTATGAAAGTGCAAAAGCATATTTTACTAGTAGAAGATGACGAAGCGATTCGTGAAATGGTAGAAAACTATTTAACGATGGAGGGGTTCCTTGTTACCTCTGCAGTGAATGGAGAAGAGGCATTACAAAATTGTTTAAACAAACCCTTTGATTTAGTTATCTTGGATATTATGATACCGAAACTTAATGGATTAGAAGTTTTAAAGATTATACGAGAGCAAGCATCACTTCCAATTATCATTATGTCAGCCAAGGATAGTGATGTTGATAAAGCGTTAGGATTAGGATTAGGGGCAGATGATTATATCGCCAAGCCATTCTCGATGCTGGAATTTTCGGCACGTGTCAAAGCAGCAATTCGAAGAGCTACAAAATACTCCAGTCAAGTAGAGGAGAAGAAAGATATAGTAGAGATAGATAACTTATCGATCGATCTTGTTAATTTTTCAGCTGAGAAGAATGGACAACAAGTAAAGCTCACATCAAAAGAATTTGCCATCTTAAAACTATTCGTGACAAATCGTAATCGAGTTTTTACAAAACAGCAAATTTATCAATTGATTTGGAATGACGCTTACTATGGAGACGAAAATATTATTAATGTACATATAAGAAGATTACGCGAAAAAATTGAAGACGATCCATCCAACCCTCAATATATTAAAACGCTTTGGGGAATTGGCTATAAATTTGAAGGATAAACAGATGATTATATTTCTATTATTTATAATTGTATTGCTCTTAGGTATTATCATTTTTCAGGTGAAGACAAAAAAACAACAAAACGTTACTATTCAATACATGCATCAAAAACTGCAAGCAATCATTAACGAACAATCAAGCGAAAAGATTTTAGCATCGACAGCTAATCAGGAATTGCAGCAACTACTTAATGCGATGAATGCATTGCTGGACCACAATCAAAAAATACTAGCGACACATCGAAAAATGGAAAGCTCCATGAAAAAGATGTTGGCCAATATTTCTCATGATCTTAAAACACCTTTAACAGTTGTACTAGGCTATACTGAAATGCTGCAGCTTAAGCAGTCACTTAGTGAAGAGGAGCGGCAACGGTTGCTCACTGGCGTTCATTCGAAAACATTGGAAGTATTAAAAATAATCCATACATTTTTTGACCTAGCAAAGCTGGAGGCTGGGGATACAGATTATCCAATGACAAAAATCAATGTAAGTGAAATTTGCCGAAAAAATATTTTATCATTTTACGATATGGTCACGTCTATGGGGCTAGAGATAGATATTACGATACCAGAGATATCTGTCTATGCACTTGGTAATGAAGAAGCGTTAGATAGGGTTCTGAATAATTTACTGTCAAATGCTATTGCCTATGGGGCGGCAGGAAACATCATTGGGCTCACAGTAAGAAATGATGATACTAATATTTTTATTGATGTCTGGGATCGCGGTAAGGGGATTGATGAATATCAAATTGATAATGTTTTTGAAAGAATGTATACGCTTGAAGATTCCAGAAATAAAACCTTCCAAGGTAGTGGTCTTGGCCTAACTATTACAAAACGCCTTGTAGAATTAATGAATGGCTCCATCCAGCTTTCCAGTATCCCATACGAGAAGACCATCTTTACAGTTTCTTTAAAACGAATGATGTACTGAACAGTCATGCTTGTAGAGCATTCTAATTGCTTTACAAGCTTTTCTTCTGCGCTTAAGAAATTTGTAAGAATCAAGTAATAAATTAGAGAGTTTCATTTTTTATAATAAGGATAGCTAAATTTAAGGGAGAGATTTACATGACATATATTGTGAAAACGAATCAGCTTACGAAAGTGTATGAAGGAAAAGAAGTGGTTTCTGCTGTCAATATGCATGTGAAGAAGGGGGAGATTTATGGCTTTTTAGGTCCCAATGGTGCCGGGAAAACGGCAGTCATGAAAATGCTGACAAACCTTACGAAGCCAACGAGTGGAGACATCGAAATATTTGGTGAAAAATTAATGGACCGATCATACGAAGTGCTGAAAAGGATGGGAACGATTATTGAATACCCGATTTTTTATGAAGATTTAACAGCACTGGAAACCTTAGAATTACATTGCGAATATATGGGCTATTATGACAAGAAAGAGATTGCTCATGTTCTAGATTTAGTTAAACTAACAAATACGGAGAATAAGCGTGTAAAAGACTTTTCTCTGGGGATGAAACAACGATTAGGTATTGCACGTGCAATTATTACGAAGCCGGAATTACTTATTTTAGACGAACCGATTAATGGACTAGATCCGGTTGGCATTAAAGAGCTTCGTGATCTATTCAAGATGCTTTGTAAAGAGTATGGAATTACGATTATTATTTCTAGTCACATTTTGGGTGAAATTGAACAATTGGCAGATACAGTTGGAGTTATTAAAGATGGAAGATTAATTAAGGAAGTATCAATGGACGATGTCAGTCATAGTCAAGCAGACTATATTGAAGTGATTGTCAATGATGGGAAAAAAGCTGCCTTTATTATAGAAAGTAAATTAAATATTACTAATTTCAAACTAATGGATGACAATTGTATTCGAATTTATGAATCGACAGCTTCACAAAAGGTGCTATCTAAAACATTGATTGAGCATGATATTGAAATTGAGGGTATTAGCAAAAAAACAAGCTCATTAGAAGATTATTTTTTGAAGTTAATCAATGGAGGTGTCACTAGTGCTTAATTTAATGCGTCTAGAAATGAAAAAATATCATATTGGTGCATATATAAAACGAGCTGTTTTCGCAAATTTTGTAATATTAGCTATTGTATTTATGCTTATATTTATCACTAAAATAGAAGGGGACCAAGATCTCAGAAATTATCAGGCGGTATTAGGCCTTATAGATTCAGGTGTAAGAGCAGTGTTTATTATTTTTGCTAGTGTGTTAATCGCCAAGTTTATTATTGGAGAATTCAAATATAAAACCATCACTGTAGCATTTATGTATCCAATCAATAGAAAAAAATTAATTGCTTCAAAGCTAGCCATTGTGGTTCTTTTTACCTTTAGTGCAATTATTTTATCAACTATTTTTGTCACAGCGATTTTTTGTGCTGTTAGTGAGAGTTTTCAATTGCTTCCAGATGCATTATCGTTATCTCTCATAATACAACGAATTCCCGTTGTGATCATGAATGCAGTTTCAGCATCATGCATCGCATTAATACCATTGTATTTTGGTATGAGAAAATACTCTATTCCGGCAACGATTATATCATCTATATTAATTGTATCGGTCGTATCATCAAATTCAGGTAACTTCACTTTGTACGATATTATTCTCATACCAATCACTTTAGCTATTATCGGTATAGGGGTGGCCTATTCATCTTTTCGAAATATTGAGAAGATCGATATTTAGGGATAAGAAAAGTTAGAGCGACGGAAAGAAGAGCCGAAGTGACGGAAAGAAGAGCCGAAGTGACGGAAAGAAGAGCCAGAGTGACGGAAAGAAGAGCCAAAGCGAAGGATTGATAGGCCGAAGTCGTGGATAGAATGTTCGAAATCGTGGATAGAATCATCGAAATGATGGATAGAATCGGCAAAATCGTGGATAGAAGTGCCATAATCGTGGAAAAAAGTCGGAGCGACGGAAAGAACAGCCGAAGTGACGGAAAGAATAGCCAGTGCGACGGAAAGAAGAGTCAAAGCGACGGAAAGAACAGCCAGTGCGACGGATAGAAAGGCCGAAGCGATAATTAAAAATACCAAAAGAGAGACCATAGATCCAAATTTTCTAATAACAGGGCGCCCCCAGGAAGCTCTCTGCTCTGCGCGTCAGCGACAAATGTTTATCTGTGCGAAAGCGAAGCGACAGCGGCAAATGTTTTCTGTAGCGAAAGCAAAGCGGCAGCTACAATGTTTTATCTGTGCGAAAGCGAAGCGACAGCAACAACAAATGTTTTATCTGCGCGAAAGCGAAGCGACAGCAACAAAGCGCCCAGTCGTAACGGAAATCAACCACACATTATGCAGTAAGCCTCTTACATGTAGAAATGCCAGACACAAAACCAAATTAAAGGTCTTTGCGTCTGGCATTTCTTTAACCAAATATTGTTTCCCATAATAAATAAAGATTTAAAGTAACTACAATTACTACTACAATCCATCCTAATATTGTTGTAATACGACGGTTGACTAGACTTCCCATGATGTCACGTTTACTTGTAAACATAACAAGCGGTACAAGTGCAAATGCAATACCGAAAGATAAAATAACCTGACTTAGGACAAGCGCATAAGTCGCATTAACACCGGATGCAATGATGACCAGAGGAGGTAACATTGTAACAGCACGGCGTAAATAGAGCGGAATTTTCTTTCTAATAAAGCCCTGCATCACAACGTCACCTGCTAGTGTACCAACTGAAGAGCTAGCAAGACCTGCAATGAGAAGACCAAGACCAAAGGACACTGCCGCCATCGGACCAAGCGCCTCTTTTAAACCGTTATAAGCAATATCTAAATCTTCAATTACTACGCCTTGTGTATGGAATACTGCTGCAGCAATAACAAGCATACTCATATTGATGGCACCGGCAATAATCATCGCGATGATAATATCAATAAACTCAAAACGAAAAATACGTTTCTTTTCTTCATCATTGCGGCCAACGATACGATTTTGGGTTAATGAAGAATGCAAGTAAATAGCGTGTGGCATGACAGTTGCCCCTAAAATACCTGTTGCAAGTAAAATAGAATCTACTCCCTCAAAGCGTGGTGTAAACATGCCTATTGTTACTTCGCCCCAATTTGGCTGTGCTAAAAATGTCTGGAATGCAAACGCTAAAACGACAATAAGCACCATGCCAGAAATACCTGCTTCAAATGCTCTAAAGCCTCTGCGCTGCAATTCTAAAATAGCAAATGAGCCGACTGCTGTAATAAGTGCTGCAGGTAACATTGGAATATTGAATAATAAGTACAGCCCTAGTGCAGCCCCAATAAATTCTGCAAGGTCTGTTGCAATAATGACCAATTCTGCCTGTATCCATAAAAAAATAGAAGTCTTTTTAGAAAAATGTTCACGTGCTACTTCGGGTAAATTTTTACCAGTCGCAATACCAAGCTTTGCTGATAAAGATTGAATTAATACCGCCATTAAATTGGAAAAGGCAATTACCCAAAGTAGTAGATATCCATATTTTGAACCTGCTGTAATATTTGTTGCAAAGTTGCCTGGATCAATATAGGCAACTGCTGCGATGAAGGCTGGACCAAGAAACGGTAAGATTCGTCGCCAGCCTTTTATGTCTCCATCTAAAACCGCCTCAGCAGACGATTTTGCCATTCGTTTGTAAACCATGTTGTTCCCTCATTTCAAAAAGTATCACGGGTGAAATAAAGTTTCCTAGAGGAAAATGATATATTGCTATTTTATCGCTATAACAAAAAAATGTGAAGAAGTTTGCTCATTTTTTTTATTTAATTCAAAATGTTTTTGATATAGTAAATCAATTGCTATGAAGAACTTGGATTCTGTTTGTGTATCATCATGTATTGAAGCATCGTTGCAGAATATTCGATTCATTTGAAAATGGTTTAAGGATTAATGTACTTAGCTATTTTAAAAGTGGGAATATACTTATAAGGTAGCTTTTTTAATTGATTTTCATTTATGGGTATTCACATATTTTCCACCAGTATTAAAATGTTATTCTTCAAATAGTAAATATTTATCACTAAAAGTTGAGGCCGTGTAAATAAGTTGTTTGGGGTGAAGGCTGGGCGACTCCTTGAGGATCACAGATGAGGCCTTGGAGCGCAAGTGAAGCGGCTCATCGCCCGCGCCCAATTGGAACAGCAATCAACTCCACGTTATGGTGGTGAGCCATAAGAAAGATGTTCGAAAAATCAAGTAAAATTTTTTTTTGTAACCATTCTTTTCTTCTTTACTTTTCTTTTTTACAGGCGTAATATGACATCATTATAAAAGTTTCAAATTTCTAAATCGCTGAAGCAACTAGACGCGGGGGACCCAATTTTTACGGATTGCATAAGTGTGATCCTTGGGGTGAATCTCTTCATTTATTGAAGGGTAGGGCTACTCAGGCCCGAATCCGACAGCTAACCTCGTAAGCGTTAAGAGCAGAAAAGTTGGAGCTTGGCAGACGAATGAGCGTCTACAAGTCTTATTTAGTGATGACTTGTAGACTTTTTTTATCTTATGTAAAAGCTACATGGATAAAGATAAAGCCCCAGTGAATAATACTAAAACCGATTATGCTAAGGTGTAATCGATTTAGAAATGCGAAACACATTCTATGAAACCAGAAGGTGTTGAATATGAAATCCTCATTGAAACGTTATGTTATCGGTAAACCATTAAGATCCGAAGCGTTAGGGGAACAAAAGCTTAGTAAAACAAAGGCACTCGCCATACTATCGTCCGATGCTTTGTCATCAGTGGCGTATGGACCTGAGCAAATTTTAATTGTGCTCATGACAGTAAGTACTGTTGCCTTTTGGTATTCTCTACCGATTGCTGCTGGGGTAGTTGTGTTACTGACAGCACTTATTTTTTCGTATCGTCAGGTTATTTTAGCGTATCCACATGGTGGCGGAGCATACGTAGTTTCACGGGAAAATTTAGGTGTCAATGTTGGCCTCGTCGCTGGTGGATCACTACTTGTCGATTATATTTTAACAGTTGCGGTAAGTGTATCAGCGGGAACAGATGCTATCACTTCGGCATTTCCAAGTCTGCATCCCTATAATGTGATAATCGCTGTGTTTTTTGTTATATGTTTGACGCTTTTAAACCTGCGTGGTGTCACAGAATCAGCATCCATTTTAGCGTATCCAGTATATTTGTTTGTGGTAGTCATGTTGATGTTAATTGGGGTAGGGATTTATAACGTAGTAACAGGGCAAGTTCCAGCAGAATTGCATCCAAAGGTTGGCACTCCAGTTGCTGGAATTAGTTTATTTATATTATTAAAGGCATTTGCGTCAGGAAGCTCAGCCTTGACTGGTGTTGAGGCAATTTCAAATGCTATACCTAATTTTAGAGATCCTGCGCCAAAAAATGCGTCTAAAACATTATTGGCTATGGGCGGAATTTTAGCAGTGCTATTTATTGGTATTGTGAGTCTGGCTTATTTTTATGGAGTTGCTCCAAATGCGAAAGAAACGGTTGTCTCACAAATTGCGGAGGCAAGTGTAGGTCGTAATATTTTCTACTATATAGTGCAAGGAATGACAGCAATGATATTAGTACTTGCTGCGAATACAGGTTATTCGGCTTTTCCTTTACTGGCGGTTAATTTATCGAAGGATGGTTTTATTCCGAGAATATTCCAAATCCGTGGGGATCGCCTTGGTTATTCAAATGGAATTATGATGCTTGGTTTAGCTGCAATTGCTTTGATCATATTATTTGATGGAACAACAGAGCACTTGATTCCACTTTATGCAGTTGGTGTGTTTATTCCGTTTACGTTAGCGCAGGCTGGGATGATGCGAAAATGGTGGCGTGAAAAACCGAAGAGCTGGGTTGCTAGATTTACAATAAATACAATCGGAGCGGTCATTTCTTTTATCGTAGCTATGATGTTTTTTGTGACGAAATTACCTCAAGTATGGCCAGTGTTTATCTTTTTACCAATTATTATTTGGACATTTCACCGCATTAAGCAACATTATCAGGCAGTTGGTGAGCAGTTGAGATTAGATAATGAGGAACTGCCCAATGTTGAGGGGAATGTTTTCATTGTCCCTGTTGCTGGTATTACGAAAGTAGTCGAAAACACATTGCATTACGCACAGTCATTAAAGGTTGAAAAAATTATCGCGTTTTATGTGGCCTTCGATCAAGCTGACGCAAAAGCTTTTGAAGAAAAATGGCAAGCTTGGCAGCCAAATGTTCGACTTGTAACATACTATTCACCATATCGAAGTATTACACAGCCGTTGATGAAATTTATTGATAAGGTTGAACATCAATGTGCGAAATCAGGCCATCAAGTAACAGTAGTCATACCACAGTTTTTACCGAAAAAAGGATGGCATCATATGTTACACAATCAATCGAGTCTATTAATTCGCACTTCGCTGTTATTTCACAGAAATGTCGTCATTATGACAGTCCCATTCCATTTATCAAAATAATGACTAGCAAGCTCGAAAATTGTCTGATATAATCAGTACGTGATTGTAAAACACGAACGTTTGCAATTAAAAGTTAGTAAAATACTAGTAAATTCCGAAAAAACAGACTTTATTCAGTGCCACACATAAGCACATACCGAATGAAGTGCTGATTCAAATTACGTCAAGGCGTGATTGATATAAGAAAGTTCTTACAGCTTTATACTGTTTCACTCATATAATAGCGAGAATATGGCTCGCAAGTTTCTACCGATTTACCGTAAATAAATCGACTATGGGTAGCAATGCTTTAGAAAACCTCATATAAAGTGGGATGTTTTCTATTCGTTTCGACGTTTTTACGCTGAATGCTTTGCTCCACTCGTAGATGAATGGAATCAAGGTATTCAGCGTTTTTTATTACTTGCATTGCTTCTGGCGCTCGCCTGTAACGGAATGTAAGTGGCTCATAAAAAGTTATTACTATAAGAAAGAAGGATATAAAGGAAATGAAGTTATTACACGACAAAATTATGCAAGAGGGTAAAGTTTTATCTTCATCTGTATTAAAAGTAGACTCATTTTTAAATCATCAAATCGACCCAGAGCTTATGAAGGAAATTGGACATGAGTTTGCAAACCGCTTCTCTGATCAAATCATTACAAAAATATTAACGATCGAATCTTCAGGTATCGCACCATCTGTTATGCTAGGGCTTGAAATCGGTGCCCCTGTAGTGTTTGCACGTAAACGTAAATCTTTAACACTATCAGATAATCTTTATTCTTCAAAAGTACATTCTTTCACAAAAAATGAAACAAATGATATTTCAGTATCACGTAATTTCTTAAATGAAGATGATAGCGTCTTAATTGTTGACGATTTCTTAGCGAATGGAGAGGCTGTCAAAGGTTTACTTGATATTGCAGCTCAAGCTGGTGCGAATGTTGTAGGTGTCGGCATTGTGATTGAAAAGGGCTTCCAAGACGGTGGGAAATTATTACGTCAGCAAGGGGTTCGCGTAGAATCATTAGCAATTGTAGATTCTCTTGAGGATGGTAAAGTAACGTTTGCTGCGGAGGCTAACGCGTAATGAATACCGTTAAATCAACTACGCTAGCCATTCAACATTTACTTGCGATGTATGCAGGAGCCATTTTAGTGCCATTGATTATCGGTAAGGCGATAGGCTTTGATACAGCACAAATGACGTATTTGGTAGCGATTGATATTATGATGTGTGGAATCGCCACACTTTTACAAGTGTATTCGGGTAAATTTATCGGTATTGGTTTGCCAGTAGTACTAGGCTGTACATTTACAGCGGTTAGTCCAATTATTGCAATCGGTACAAATCCTGAGCAAGGAATTACAGATATTTATGGTTCTATTATTGCTTCAGGTGTAATTATTATGATTATTGCTGGCTTCTTCGGTAAGTTAGTAAAATTCTTCCCACCTGTAGTAACAGGCTCGGTTGTATCAATTATCGGTATCTCTTTACTACCAGTAGCCTTAAACAATATGGCGGGTGGACAAGATGCAGCTGATTTTGCATCTGGCTCTAATGTAGCTTTAGCGTTCATTACATTAGCCATTATTTTAGTTGTTTATCGTTTCTCTACAGGCTTCATCCGTGCAATCTCCATTTTAATCGGATTAGTTGCGGGAACAATCCTAGGAGTATTTATGGGTAAGGTTGATTTTAGCCCAGTTGCAGATGCTGACGTATTACACATGGTTCAGCCATTCTACTTTGGTATGCCAACATTCGACCCTACAGCAATTATTACAATGACGCTTGTAGCAATGGTTTCTTTAGTAGAATCAACAGGAGTCTATTTTGCACTAAGTGATATTTGTAAGAAAAAATTAGATTCAAAAGATTTATCACGTGGGTACCGTTCAGAAGGTCTTGCCTCTGTGATCGGTGGTATTTTCAACGCTTTCCCATATACAACATTCTCACAAAACGTGGGACTTACACGTATGTCAGGCGTAAAAAACCGTAAAGTCATTTACATCACAGGTGGTTTACTAGTAGCACTTGGTTTCCTACCAAAAATCGCAGCATTAACAACAATCATTCCAACACCAGTACTTGGTGCGGCAATGCTAGCGATGTTCGGTATGGTCATTACGCAAGGTATGGGCATGCTAGTACCTGTTATGAATGAATCAGCGGAAAACGCCATGATTGCTGCAATTGCAGTCAGCCTTGGTGTCGGTGTATCGGTTGTACCAGGAATTTTCGATGCACTGCCAGAAAGCATATCTCTTCTAACATCTAACGGTATCGTCTGTGGTTCGGTCACAGCCATTATTCTTAATATTTTATTCAACATGATTGGGCCAAAGCATAAGGAAGACCCGATGCATGGGGAAGTTTAAAGGATTTCTATAATCATCAAAATGTCATCTACTCCTATAGTAGGTGGCATTTTTTATGCGGGAAAAAAGAGTCTCTAAGTATAGAAAAAGCTTTGGTTTTGAGTACGATAGAACCAAACTTTTTAATTATTAGTTAGTAAAATGCTATTTTCGTTATGAATATGAACTACAAATCAAATAAAACATAGTCTTTCAAAAAAACATAAAATTTCTTGTAACGAAAAACGTTTTAAATCTATATATAAGTATCCCAGTTAAAAATTATGAGAGGAGGGGGGATTTGGAAAATTTAAGTGAAATTTATAAATCTTATGCAGATGAAGTTAAGCGGTTTCTTATTTGTTTAACGTCAAATGTGGATTTGGCTGAAGAATTGACACAAGAAACCTTTTATCAGGCTCTAAAGTCGATGCATAGCTATAATGGCGAATGCAAAATATCCGTTTGGTTATGCCAAATTGCTAAACACTCCTATTACAACTATTTAAAAAAGGAGAAAAAATTTCATAGTACCAGTATAGAAAACATGATGCATATGGGATTAGATGTCCCATCAAATAAGGATTTACCAGATGTTGAGGTAATAAAACGAAGTACACTGATTTCGATACATAAAGAAATTCATCGATTGCAGGAACCTTATCGTGAAATATTTTTATTAAGAACATCCAATCATTTCAGTTTTAGAGATATTGGAGATATTTTTGATAAAAGTGAAAACTGGGCAAGGGTAACCTATTACCGTGCAAAATTAAAACTATCAGAAAGGATTGATCCATATGAATTGTAATATTATTAAAGATTTATTGCCATCTTATATTGATGGAATTTGTAGTGAAGATACTGCAAAAATAGTTGAAGACCATTTAGAACATTGCGAAGAGTGTAAGACGTGTGTCAACAGTATGCAGCGGCAAACAGCTTATGTTCAACAAAATCCAAAAGAAGTTGAGAAAGCTATTGCGCCATTTAAAAAAATTAATAAAAAGCGGCGTATCCAAGTTATTACGGCTATTGTTATGACTTTTTTAATGACCTTTTTTATCACGACTGTAGGTTATCTAGTTTATCAGGATGTAGGTGTTGTTCATGATTTCTTTTCCCCAAAAGTGACTGCAATTGTGGATGTAGAAGATGATTCGGAAGAGTGGCAAAGCTTAAACTTTAATGACAAAAATTATCTAATATATGATCGTGTTTTCTGGAAGAAGTCTATCGTAAATGCCGGAAGTGATAGTGAGAGTGGAAATCAAAGTGATCGAGATATCCTTCTAAGGGTAAAAGATGTAAATGGTAAAGTAATAGTTGATGAAATTCAAGTAAAGTCTGGAAAAAGCGTGAAATTGGATGGCTTAAAGAAGAACGAAAAATATTTCTTTGAAATAAAAGCACCACAAGGAAGATATTTCATTAATGCGATATGAGAAACTGCAACCTTTGTTCAACTCCCATGAAAGAACATAATAATCTTTCATTTTCTGTGGTAAAGTGCTGATTTTTGCGCTACATGGATGGCTAACGGAGGCTTTAATTAAAGAAGATTCAAACAACTTTAATATCGCTTTTCAGAAACAAGAATAATTTATTGTAAAGTCGTTCGGATGGTAAAGTGTACCCTTTGTAAAGGACATTTTGAAAAAAAGCTAGGAACCTTTTGAAGCTGCTGTCTGTATTTTGCAGGCGGCAGCTTTTTCAAGTTCCATTGCCCTCGATAATGGTTGTAATACNATACATCATATTTCACTTCTCGTTTTACTTCTTCTAATGTTCGCCGCTTTCAGATTGGTTTCATCTTTAAAATGACCAAAGAAGGATTCTTGAGGGGCGTTATCCCAACAGTTTCCTTGACGTGACATAGATTGCCCTAGTCCCATTTCCTTCACAAGTTCCTGGAATTTTCGATGCACTACCAGAAAGCATATCTCTTCTAACATCTAACGGTATCGTCTGTGGTTCGGTCACAGCCATTATTCTTAATATTTTATTCAACATGATTGGGCCGAAGCATAAAGAAGACCCGATGCATGGGGAAGTTTAAAGGATTTCTATAATATAAAAAATGTCATCTACTTTTATAGTAGGTGGCCTTTTTTAATGTTTAAATTCTAATTAGTAGGGAATTTAGAAAATAGATACATTTTTAATAGAATGCAAATAAATATTTCAACATATACTTATAGTATATAAAACTACTTTTTGAAAGGTCTCTTACAAATGCAAAGTATATTTCTGATTTTAGTACTTCAATTGATTTATGTACCTTTTTTAACGTTACGTACAATACTTTTAGTGAAGAATGTTACTTTCCTTGCCGCCATATTCGGTATGCTGGAGATGTTAGTGTATGTATTTGGCCTTTCACTCGTTTTTAGTGGGAAACAAAGTATGTTAGCTATGGTCTTTTATGCAATTGGCTTTGGATTGGGCATATTTTTAGGGGCCAAAATTGAACGTAAACTAGCGATAGGCTATGTTTATACGACCATTAATACGCAAAATAAGAACGAGGAACTTGTGAAATTTCTTCGCAATGAAGGGTTTGCGGTCACGATTTACATTGGTGAGGGACGAGATAGTAATCGCTATAAATATGAAATATTAACAAAGAGAAATCGCGAGACAGAATTGTTCCAAATTGTTGAGCATTATGAACCGAATGCGTTTATTATTTCTTACGAGCCCAAATCATTTAAAGGTGGATTTTTGCTGGATCGAATGAAGACAAAACATAAATAGTCTCTAACATTGCCCTCTGTTTGTAAACAGAAGGCATTTTTTGTATCCATGCAAGTTAAGGTGCTGCTAGGCTAAACATAAGTGACGGATAGAACACATTGTGCCTCACCTCAACATTTGATGTACAAAAGATACCAGCAATATAGAGAAATTTAGCGACCAAGCTCGATAAAAATATTAATACGATTACACCGACAGACGTAAACAATAACATGTTCAAATCGATTTTTTCATACTATAAAAACATGCTAAGTCTCGGAGGGGGGTTATATGTATTTTTTTACGAAAGGCTTGGTCATTCTTATAGGAAGTACCGCGGTATCATTAGGAATTAATTTATTCTTAACGCCCCATCAAATTTTAGATGGAGGAGTTGTAGGGTTAGCGCTTATCTTACACTATTTATATAAGCTTAAAATAGGTTTGATGATCATCATTATTAGCATTCCGGTTTTTGTGATTTCCTGGTATAAATACAAAGCATATTTTTACAATAGTATACATGGATTAATTGTATCTTCTCTTAGTATAGATTTACTAAAGCCCGTTCGGAATCTTATTCAAATCGATGCCATCTATAGTGCCATATTTGGAGGGGTACTTATGGGTTTTGGTGTTGGGTTGATGCTTAGATTTCAGACAAGCACTGGTGGTACAGATTTGATTGCACAATTTTTAAGTGATAAAACCGGAATTAATGTCGGGATACTTATTTTTATGATAGATTCAATCGTCATCGTCATAGGGGGACTGCTTTTATCTTCCAGCACTTTATGGCTTTCAATTATTACAATTTTGGTAGTTGGGATTACTACAAGTATTATGACTAGTCATGTTTAATAAAAAATAGCTTCAGTATGACTGAAACTATTTTAAAATTCGTTATCGAGAGCTCTTCATCATTCGTTTTTTAGGATGTGCAGGCTTTACTTCTGCAATTAATATGGCAAGTAAAATCATTACGGCTCCCACAACCATGCGACTTGTTAATACCTCATGTAAGAATATAACGGATAGTACCATGCCGAAGAAGGACTCTGTAGACAGGATAATAGCTGCCTTTGTAGCAGACGTATATTGATTCGCAACATTTTGAAAAAGGTAGGCGAGAGTAGTTGAAAAAATGGCTAAATAAATGATTGAATAGATTGCTTCTTTTTCAAAAGTGGTAGGGATGTCGCCTTGACTGACTACGACCAAGATACCTAAAAAAGCTGCTGTGATAAATTGAATAATCGTAAGGGCAATGGCATCTTCCTTTTGTACAAAAAGGTTTGTACAAAAAATATCAAAGGCAAAAGCGACAGCACAAGCTAAGGAAAGCGCATCTCCGATATTCATTGTCAGTGAGCCTTGTAATGATAAAAAACCGATTCCGGCAATGGCAATAATTGAACCGATGATCTCATAGCCATCTATACGACGTTTGTAAACCGCAAATGCAATTAATGGAACGATAATGACATTTACGGCGGTTAAAAATGCATTTTTAGAAGGTGTTGTATATTGTAAACCTACTGTCTGAAGGGCAAAGGCAATATACAAAATGGTCCCTAACAAAATTCCTTTCCAGATAACTGATTTTGAAGCTTTTTTTAATCTATATCCAAATAAAATTGTGAGGATAATGGCAGCTAATAAAAATCTACCTGCCATTACTTGATAAGCTGTTAAATATTCCAATGCAATAGCCGTTATTACAAATCCGCTACCCCAAACGATTGCAGTGACTAATAGCATGCCATCAGCTATGTATTGTTTCATCATTCTTCCTCCTAACTTCAATAGAATAGCATGAGATGGAAGAAAATAATTTGATTTTAATTCTAAATATTCAGGCGTTTTTTTGTACTTATTCCAAAGCTATTATTCAATATTTATTTTGCTATGTAATAAGTACAATTTAACGGCTGCAGCGATACGTTCATAAAAAACATAATCATTTTCTAAAGGTGCTATTAATTGACGTATTTTTGACATGCGATAACGGATTGTATTTGGATGGCAGAAGTGAGCAACAGCTATTTCCTTAATATTCCCTTGTTTTACGACATAAGTGATTGCTGTTTTCATTAAATCTGGATCAACCTTCTCCTCAAGTAGGGGACCAAGATAGCTATTTACATAGTCCATAGCAAATTTAGCGTCTTTACGATGCAATTCAATTAACAAACAATCGGATGCGAGGTTTTCGTAATGACATACAGGAGCCGTTTCAATTTCGGCCATAATGCGTGCATAGAAGGCTTCACGAACAGCAATGGGAAGCTCAGTTTGTGTTGCGTGACAACGACTATAGCCAAAGGTCAATGTATCAGTTGAGATTGCATACATCGTTAACCATCCATGGAGAAGCTTTTCAAATTGAAATTGCTGCGATGAATGAGTCATTACAATAAAGAGGCTCTTTTTATAGGTACAAATCATTCCTGATTTCAATAGAGGCTCTAATTGAAACAGAGATTGCATCCATTGGCTATTCGTAATATTTTGCATTTGAATATTAGCAACAAATACATATTTTTCAAAGGGCTTATTGATTTGCTGTAAAACAGACTTTATTTGTTCATCTGTTACATCTTCCTCTATTAGACGTCGCATAATCGTTTCTAAAAAGAATGAATAATCCTGGGTTTTTGCATAGGCCATCGTTTCTAAAATAATCTTTTCAAAAAATTCATCTCCGCCAAATCGCAATATCGGGAAATTTTGTTCATCTGCATACATTAGAACTTCCTCTGGTAAATCCTTATAGATGACAGGTTTATAGGCTAAAGCACTTGCCCCTAGCTCCAAAAGACTTTTCACGGCATTCAATAAATATTCGGGCTTTTGCTTGGCAAATAATAAACTGCTTAGAACAACACTATTTGGTGTGAAAATTGTTTCTCTAACAGTTTGAATATCGGGTGAAAATTCAAAGTCTAGAATTTCAACATTTTGAACAGGTTTATGTAAACCATTGCGACCGGCAACGACTGTAAAATCCTTTGTAATAGGCAGTTGTAAAAAGTTCTCTACGTTCATTAGGATATCAAGCAACCTTTCTTGTGATTGAGCTTCTTTTCCTTATTATAAAAGTACTTGTCAGTAAAATACTATTAGTATCGCTGAAAGGCCCTCGCGAATCACTGATAAGATACCACGAATCACTGATAAAACAACCAATCGAAAAGAATCTGCTGACTTCTACAGACAAAGTCCGTAAAGCAAGCAGATTCTTCTACATGATCAAAATTAGCTGTTAGTGAAAATATTAGGTTTTCTGTTTTTCGTGGGATTCGTTTGTTCAATGGCGTAACCAACGTTAAGAATATGACCTTCTTTAAAGGCAGGTCCAATAATTTGAAGGCCTACTGGCAAATTACCTTTAAAGCCACAAGGAACGGAAAGGGCAGGTAAGCCTGTTAAGTTACTTGGACCTGTAAATCGAATGATATTATCAATTAAATCTACTTTTTCACCATTTAAATATGCAAAGTCATCACCGATAGTACTCGCCACTACAGGTAATGTAGGCGTAATAAGCACATCTACCTGATTGAAAATCTGTGTAAACTCTTGCTTTATTTGTCGACGTACCTGTTGAGCCTGTAAGTAATCAACAGCAGACGGTAATTCACCGAGTTCAAATAACAGACGAATATCATCTCCGAAATCCTGTGGCCTCTTCTGTAAATCGGAATGATGGATTGCAGAAGCCTCTGAAAGGGAAGTAACAAGCTCTGCCCATTCTGCATATTGCAAGGATGGGATCCGAACGACTTCAACCTTTGCCCCTTGATCCACTAAGCTTTGAATACTTTCTCGAACAGCTTTCTCCACATCTGAATCTACGTGGTTAAAGAAATACTCTTCGTTGATGCCGATGACTAAATCCTTCACACTACCTGAGATTTGCTGCACATAATTCTCTGTTGGAACGTCTGTACAAGTAGGGTCTCTATGGTCAAATCCAGAAATAATCTCAAGTAAGCCGGCTGCATCTTTTACTGTCTTTGTCATTGGACCAATATGATCTAAGCTCCAAGCTAGAGGGTAGCAGCCATATTTACTTACACGACCATGAGTTGGCTTTAAGCCGACAATTCCGCAGGCTGATGAAGGGATTCGAATAGAGCCTGCAGTATCTGTACCTAATGATGCAACACTTGCTCCTGCTGCAACTGCTGCACCGGAGCCACCACTAGAACCACCAGGAATTTTATCTAAATCCCAAGGGTTGCGAACGAGTCCGTAATGAGGGTTATTATTTGTGATGCCCCATGCGTACTCATGCATGCTCAATTTGCCCGTAAAAATAACTCCGGCATTACGAAGTTTTTCTACAACCGTTGCATCATAACCTGAAACGAAGTCCTTATGAATCTTCGATGACATCGTTGTTATTTTATCTTTAAAGTACAAATTATCTTTTAATGCCATAGGAATCCCATGGTACATTCCTCGATACTGTCCATTCCAAATTTCTGTTTCTACCACTTTTGCCTGTGCAAGGGCTTCTTCACGGTAAAAAGCCATATATGAATTAATTTTAGGCTGACTTTCTTCAGCAAAATCTAAAATTGCTTTCGTTAACTCGACAGGAGATAGTTTTTTAGTTTCAAGTAAAGGTGCTAACTCCTCAACAGATTTTAAGTGTAAATCAGTTGTCAATGTGGTCACCTCCGGGAATGCTGCGGATAGCGATATCAGCGTCATCAATAGCGATGCCTTCTAAATTACTACGAAGGGATTGCATACCCTCCCAACGTGCTTTTAGAAGTTCAAGGTGTTCAGATTTTGGTGTAATTCCTTTGTTCTCCAATAATTGTTGAATCGACAAACTCATTAACTGGATCCTCCCTTGAAAATAGTTTTTATCTAAATAGGTTTCCCTATAAAGAACAAATCTTTTTATTATAAAGAATCATCGCCATAACGTGGGGCTGATTTCCGTTCCGGGTCCGATGAGCCGCTTCGCTTGCGCTCCAGGATCTCATCTGTGACGCTCCAAGGAGTCGCCCAGCCTCCACTCCAATCAACTTAGATACATGGTATACGTTTTTACAAATGTCATCCCGAGCTTATGGGGCTGAGTTGTTATATTACTATATAAATCACAAATTTTTATAAAAGGTAATAAAATACTATTATTACAATCATACACTATATACAATATATATCAATAAATTGATTGAATATATTGTGTATTGTGAAATATATACTACTCTATCAAGTAATTAAGATTACTTTTAATAGAGCAATGTCAACAATTGAAAAGGAATTCTAGTGCTAGAGCCACCTCTTTTTACATGCTATTCACAGTACATTTACAATAAAAGCGTACAATAGATCCTAATAACCAAATTAAGAGGTGCGAAAATGGAGTCTGCTGTGAGACAAAGCATAAAAACAAGTAATTTATTTTCCTATTTAAAGTATTTATATGGGCAGCATCAAAACAATGCTTTATATATAAAGCGTTTAAAAGCGTTGAAGCAAATTATTCAGAACAAGAATTTACATACATATTTTCAACCTATTGTCGATTTACAGACGAAGCAAACGGTGGGCTTTGAGTCACTGAATCGTCCAGAGCCTTCAGAATTGTTTAATAGTGTTGATCAGTTTTATGAATTTGTTGGGCAAACGGACTGCGTATTTTTATTTGAATGCTTTTGTCGTAACCTTTCATTACAGCGTTTCAAAGAACGACTGCACGGAGATTGGGTAAACAGAGATTTTTTAGTATTTGTTAATATACATCCTAATGTTTTATTAGATAAGAAGTACCATAGTGGTGAAACCTTGCAATTATTAAAGGAGCTGGGCATTAAACCACAGCAAGTAGTATTTGAGCTAACTGAACGCAGTGCCGTGGTAGATTTTATAGAGTTTGAACGTGTATTATCACATTATCGATCACAGGGTTATCGAATTGCAGTGGATGATGTAGGTTCAGGCTACAATAGCTTAAAAACTCTTATTTACTTAAAGCCAGAATTTATTAAACTAGACCGTTCTTTAATACAATTTATCGATAAAAACAGCGAGCAGCAGCAGCTTGTCACATTGCTGATGAGATACGCAGAGCAGGCTGAGACGAAAATTATTGCAGAGGGTATTGAACGCCAGGAAGAGCTTAATTATTTACATAATATTGGTATCCACTACGCACAAGGTTATGCGATAGGGGAACCCGCAAAGGAAATACATTTGGGGAAAATAAGGATGGATGACGATGAAGATAGGGGAAGTCATAGAAAACGTTCCTTGTATTGATGAATTTGTGAAAAATAAAGAGGTGGATTTACTTTTTACAAGTAATCCGTCATTGCGTAGTGTTGTTGTTGTTCGAGATGACAAACCGATTGGGCAAATTACACGTACACATTTCTATCAAAAAATTGGTACGCGCTATGGCTATAATTTATTTATGGGACGGCAAAATCAACTTATTATTAAAGAAAATCCTTTAGTTGTAGATCGTAATACACCTATAACAGAAGTCAGCACGGAAGCAATGCGTCGACGACCAGAAGACTTATATGATGATGTGATTGTAACAAGAAATGACGTATATTATGGTGTAGTAAGTATTCGGGAGCTATTGTTAAAGCTCGTAGACACACAAGTAGCTATTGCAAGCTTTTTAAATCCATTAAGTAGCCTTCCTGGCAATAAATTAATTGAAGAAAAATTAGAGGAAGCATTACAGCTACCGCAATATAGTTTAATATATTTTGATTTAGACCATTTTAAATCATACAATGACACGTATGGTTTTAATAAAGGGGATAAAATTTTACTGTATTTAACAGATGTTTTGAAAAGAAATATAGTTGGTACAGAAGATTTTTTAGGACATGTTGGTGGAGATGATTTCGTTGCGATTCTTTCACATTATGAAGCTGCCCCGATATGCCAAAGAATTATTGATGAGTTTGATGCATTCATTTTAAGCTTTTATGATTTAGAGGATCTAACATACTTAGAAGTACAAAATAGAACTGGTAAATTAGAGCCTTTATCTTGTACTACCCTATCCATCGCGGTTATAACTAATCAATATCAGCAATTTGAATCTGTTGATCAATTGTCAGATGCGGTGACGCGTGTGAAAAAACAATGTAAAAAAATTTCGGGAAGCTGTTACCTAATTAATGACAATGAAAAAGAAGCCTACCTCGTTCATTAAACGAAGTAATCAGACTGTAGACAAGCTCGCAATAATTTGAGTTTGTCTGCAGTCTTTTTTTCATTAAGGACGCATTCCTCGGCGGGATTGAGTTGCTTTTCCTGTAGCTGACTCACTTATTTCACAACGATTCACGGGAGTCGCTAGGTTCTTTTCAAACAACTGCCCGAAAAACTGCTGCCACACAGCATTCTTAACATTTAGATGCTACCTGTATAACTCAGCAACCCAGACGTTATTGACTAAAGTATCAATATAATTGATTGCTACTTCTACGGTGACATTTACTTTCGTCAAATTCAAAACAGTTGTGTTTAATACATTCTAATTAAATTCGGTTTATAGGGCATAATCAAAAGAAATAAACCGCTTCAAGCGTGTTGATTAGGAAATATAGGTTTATTATTTTTGTTGATATTTTACTTATATGTGCCCGTTTTTGCTGATTGTAGCGGAGAGCTACTCGAGTGCTCCTGTCGCTTCGCTTTCGTCGCAGAGCAAAGCTTCCCGCGGGAAAGCGAGTAGCTCGTAGTGGAAATCAGAGCCTTCTAAATTAATCAGGATAGAAAAAATGGTTAATCAACACACCTGAAATCGCTTTTATTTTAGGAAATTACTAATCTTAATAAAACATACTTGAATTATAGGGATTATAGGTATATAATTCGATTACATTATAATTAAACTTCTTAGGAGGCTTTCCATTGTCTACATTACAAATCATTCTTAACGTGGCCGTTTTACTCGTGTTCGTTGGAATTTTATATTATATGAATAAAAAACACGTTAAGTTTTCAAATCGTGTTTTTGCTGCTCTAGGCTTAGGTATAGTACTTGGTCTTGGACTGCATTTAATATATGGTATTGATTCTGATGTATTAGCAAAAACAACAAGTTGGTACAATATTATAGGTACTGGTTATGTTAAATTGCTACAAATGGTTGCTATGCCGTTAATTTTTATTTCCATCTTAATAGCCTTTACGAAAATGAAGGTTGGTAAAAACTTTGGAAAAATGGCAGCCCTTATTTTAGCCATTTTAATCGGTACAACAGCTGTTTCAGCTGCTGTTGGTATTTTTTCAGCAACAGTATTTGATTTAGATGCTTCTCATATTATGCAAGGTGCTGCAGAAGCTGAGCGTGGAGCATATTTAGAGGAAAAAACTACTGGATTAGCTGCACCAGATTTACCAACACAAATTATTGAGTTATTCCCAGCAAACCCATTCTTAGATTTAACTGGTGCTCGTTCTACATCAACAATTGCTGTTGTCATTTTTTCAGCGTTCTTAGGTTTTGCGTATTTACGTGTAGCACGTAAGGATGAAGCTACAGCAGCTACTATTAAAAAGGGCTTGGATGCAATCTATGCATTAGTAATGGGCGTTGTAACAATTGTCTTACGCTTAACACCATATGGTATTTTAGCAATTATGGCACGTACAGTTGCAACATCTGATTTCGCGGCAATCTATAATCTAGGTAAGTTTGTTATTGCATCTTATGTAGCGTTATTTATCGTGTTATTAGTACATTTATTAATTATTACTTTAAGTGGTTTAAATCCATTTACGTATTTAAAAAAATCTGCAGAAACATTATTGTTTGCTTTCACTTCACGTTCAAGCGCAGGTGCTTTGCCGATGAATATTAAAACACAAACAGGGCGTCTTGGTGTACCTGAGGGTATTGCGAACTTCTCAGGCTCATTTGGTTTATCTATTGGTCAAAATGGCTGTGCGGGTGTTTATCCTGCAATGCTAGCGATTATGATTGCACCGACAGTTGGGATTAATCCGCTTGATCCAGTGTTCATCATTACGGTTATTGCAGTCGTGGCAGTCAGCTCATTTGGTGTAGCTGGTGTTGGTGGTGGTGCGACATTCGCAGCAATACTTGTATTATCAGCACTTGATTTACCGATTGCACTTGCGGGTGTATTAATCTCCGTTGAGCCATTAATCGACATGGGCCGTACTGCTCTTAATGTAAGTGGATCAATGACAGCAGGTGTGGCAACAGCACGTGTCACAAAAGAATTGGACACTGAAATGTACAACAATAAAGAATTAGGTGCTCAAGTATCAGACCTATAAAAATAAAGAGTTACTCTCAATTGAGGGTAGCTCTTTTTGTATCGGATATAAAATGTGGGTTGATATGTAAGTAAACAGCACACTTAATTTATCTCTTTATATTATTTTCACATAAAAATCTTTACCGTTAATTAGTTCATTAATTTCAATGTCGTAATTGGTTTTATAGTACTTATAGATGTTTTGCGCTAATCCAGAGTGTCCATTTAAATATGTTCCTTTTTTAATCTCCTTACGAGGATTATGGAAATCAAAATACAAGCGAGAATCGTGGCACATTGTATCCAAAATTGCTTTAAACTCTTGTTCTTCAATATGAATTCCTCGTGTATATCTGCACTCTCTGCGGTACGTATCATGAGAAACATTCACCGGCGATGACTCAAGAACCATTTCGATTTTTTTATTCAAATGTTAGCAGCTCCTTTTCAGAAATTAGCACCAAGGGGTAGAAAAAAAGACGTGATTTCTTTTTTAAAAGCAAAGATCTAATTTTTAAATAGTCATCACCTAAAGTATGGATGATATTTGTTAAATGATTGGAGTGGAGACTGGGTGACTCCTTGGGGCTCATCGGACGCCCCCCAGGAAGCTTTGCTCTGCGCGAAAGCGAAGCGTCCAGTCGGAACGGAGATCAACCACACGTTATTGTGATGATCCATAAGTTTATGATTAATATAGTTAGACTTATTTATTCCAGTATATAATTATCAGAAAATTATATCAATATTTTCCTTACCAATCTTGTTGCTGCATTTCTTCTGCCACTACTTGTAAATCATAAGCGGTAATCATTAAAAGTGTATAATCGTATGTTTCCATATATTTTTCTGCTAGACGTTTCATATACTTCGGAGAGCCTTCATTTTCTTCGTCATAAACTAGTAGTAGACCATCTGTATTTTGTATTATAAATTTGTCTTTTTCGATAAATTGCCACGGAGCCTCGTATGGCTTTTTTGTTACGCTAGTGACAAAGTCTGCTTGAGCTACTAATGCTTGATATTTTTCTTTTTTATGTTCTTGCCAATTTTTCTCCTGCTCTAAAAAAGGAGTGATAACAGCATATTTTAAATGAGAAAATTCTTTTTTTAACATAAGAACAACCTCGGCACTCCATGTTTCTACACCTTGCTGACCACTAATAATCACCCATTCTAAGCCTTCATCTATCAATATACGTAGACGGTTTTCGAGTGCTTTTTTTATGATGGCAATGCCAGGGTGCTTGTCATTGAAAATGCCTAATTCATGTGGTTTATAGCCAGTGATAATAATTCGCTGTAGCAAAAAAACGCCCCCTGAGCTGTATAGTATGTAGTCATAGTATACAGTAGGGGGCAAGCGAAAACGAATTCCGATATGTTGTTGTATAGTTGAATGTTAATTTATCCAGCGTTAATGGGCAGTAAGACTCCCATCTTGCAAAGAAGGGGAGATTAATTCAAAATCCGGACGCATTGTTTATCTGTGCGACAGCGGCATTGTTTTACCTGTGCGAAAGCGAAGCGACAGCGGCATTGTTTACCTGCGCGAAAGCGAAGCGACAGCGGCAATACATCAAGGCGAAATTGATTATAAAGCAAATAGTGTTAAAACTACAGCTACAGCTGCACAGATGCCTAAAAACCACCATGTGTCTGTAAAGTCTTCTTTAGAATCACTATTCATGTAAAGTATGTCCTTTCTGTTTAATTTTTCCGCTCAAAGACCAATTCGTCCAAACACGCAGTATAGTTTCGAATGGTCCGCGTTTAAATTTCTTTAAATAGGCAAGGCTGAAAACACATTGCAAGCTATATACGACGATTCCGAATAAAATACCACCAAACACGCCTAGCTTGCCGTATAAGCCTAGACCATATCCATAAAATACTGTTGTACAAATAATGGTTTGCATTAGATAATTGGTTAATGATAGTTTACCGACACTCTCAAAAGCAGGAGCTAGCAGTTGTACTGGGCGAGTTTTATATAATAAAGCTGCAAGGCAGACATAGCCAATTGAAAGTAGCTGTGAACCACCCGTCATCAAGATGTCGGAAAAATTACTTTCTATTAAACTCATACCTTTACAAGCTAGCCCAACTGGAACTAGCATTGAGCCAATCGAATACCATTTTTTTTCATCCTCCATATTCACAAATGCTCGCTTTTTGGCGAGTCCCATGCCTAAGAGGAACAATGGAGCATAGAAGATTGGTGCAAAAATAAGTATGATGAATAGAAAAATAGGTTCATCCATTCCAGGAGGTACTGAATTTGCACGGAAATCATAAATATCTAAGTAGCTTCCGTTAGCATAAATATCGTCGGCTTTCTCAATATAAGTATCCAGTTCTTTTTGCTCTTTTTTTGATTCAACCGTAGGACCAAATGTTAATGCTGTCGTGAGTAAAAATAAAATGCCAGCCCAAATAAATAAAGTTTTGGGTTTGCGATTAATAAAGGGAATCAAAAATAAAGTCATACAGCCGTAAGAAAATAAAATATCGCCATCCCATAAAAATGTTGAATGGAGCCAACCGATTGCAATTAGCCCCGTTGCACGGCGTAAAATGGACCATCGACTTTTATCCTTTTTTTTACGAATAGACTCAATAAGTTTAATAAGAGAGAAGCCAAATAAAATGGTGAAGATCGGCATAAATGACCCTTCGATGAAGACTTTTACAAAATATAAAGCCCCGTTATCGAGGGCGGATAGATCTTTTAGTTCATCTTTGCCATACATGCCAAATTGGAAAATCAACAAATTCGCCATTAAGATGCCAAATAAACTAAATCCACGCATTGTATCTATGAAGGTAACACGGTTAATTGTCATTGCGTTTTATCTCCTTAATTGGTTATCTTATACATAGTGTAGTTGGTAAATCTTATGGTGAAATAATGACTACCTTAAAGTAATCTTAAAAGAAGGTGATAGCATGCAAGATGCGTCAATTTTAGTGTTAGAAGATGAACGTGCAATTGCGGAAATGATTGAAATCATATTAAGGAAAGAAGGATTTTTAAACATTACTCTCTGCGGCACTGTTCTAGAAGCAAAAAAGAAAATTGAAACGAAGATTTTTGATTTTTATCTATTTGATATTATGCTCCCAGATGGTAGTGGACTTGATATGGCGAATATAATTCGTGAACAAAGTGATGCACCTATATTCTTTTTAACGGCAAAAGGTAGTGATGCAGATAAACTTCGCGGTTTTATGAACGGTGCAGATGATTATATTACGAAACCATTTAATCCACTTGAGCTTGTTGCAAGGGTGAAGGTACAGCTTACAAGATATATGAAGAAAAAGGATGTGCCAGAAAGTCATTTATTTACATGTAGTCGGTTTACATTTGATATCGATGCAGCAGAGATAACTGTAAATGATACAAAGGAAATCATTAGTGGGCGATTATTTCATTTATTGAAATATTTATGTGAAAACGCAGGGCAAGTATTATCAAAGGAGCAAATCTACGAACGTGTATGGGGTGATTGCCTGTTTGATGATAATACAGTGATGGTACATATTCGAAAACTACGAGAAAAAATTGAAAAGAATCCAGGTAAACCAACTTGCATTATAACTGTGAGGGGTATTGGTTATAAACTTGTTGGAGATGTTCATTCATGAAGCCAGCTAGAAGGTTAACGCTCCGTTTTGTGTCTTATTTCATCATATTTTATTTACTAATTATTTCGGGCTTTATTATTAGTTTGGTGTTTTTTGCAATCTTTATCAATGGTCATGTCGGTGACAATATTCATATAATGACTTCCTCTGAAATAAAAGATGATGCTGTCGTAGAAAAAGGAAAATCCATTAAGATTGCTGATTATTTAGTGAAGCGAGCCGAGGAGAACGTAGGGCAATTGTATTTGTTCAATCAATCGATGGACATTGTTGATTATACCGGAGATAGTTGTGAACTATGTGGAATGACAGATAATGAAATAATGGCTCTGAAACAGCCAGGAATGCATACATGGGAGATTCCTAAATACTATTTGCTATTCCTCCCTACGTCACCCCAACCACTTTTTGAGGAAGCATTTCAGAATTGGAAGGATAAAGGAGAGATTTCTTCAGAACTACTCCGGCGTTTACAAGATAAGAAGGCCTCTGTTGAGATCTATAATGAGCGGTGGGATCGTATAGAAATCATTGGTGAGCATTATAAAAAGCTACATAAGCCTCAGCTGCTAGAAGAAAAATACGATATTTTCGAGCATGCGGAGCTTACACAAAGTGCTGCTTTAGAGGATGGTTCGACACTAGTTGTACGCATGCCCAATCCGTCATACAAGCCATTTGATGAGCCTTTTAATAAGGCGATGGTTTTATTTGTTTCGATCTTCTTTGGGGGACATATTATCGTGTTAATCGGGGTCGTATTTTTATCGATTAGCATTTCCCATCAATTTGTGCGCCCGCTTGTTTATGTACTATCTCGTATAGAGCGACTTACACAGTTTGATTACAGTGAAGTAAGAGATAAAAATATCCGTCATCGGAAGACAGGGAAGTTGAAGAGGAAATTTAAATTATTTCAGCCAGTTGATGAATCCCTAAATAATTTATCAGAACGTCTTTCATCTAATGAAAGGCAAATTAAACAGGCAGAGCAATTGCGTGAGGAGTGGATAACAGGTTTATCGCATGATTTAAAGACACCGTTAAGCTCTATTTTTGGTTATTCAACAATGCTTGCTTCAGAGGATTATGAGTGGACAAAGGAAGAAATGCGCATCTTTGCGAATACAATGCAGGAAAAGGCGACGTATATGGATGCCCTTATACAAGACTTAACATATACGTACCAATTAAAAAATAAAGCGATACAGCTTGAAAAAGTGTTATTACCACTCAACATATGGTTACCTCAATTTGCAGATGAGCAGGTGTCTGTGAAGATTTATGGAGATATTCTGCTCGAAGCGGACGAGCTTCTATTAAAGCGCATTTTAGATAATCTAATAACTAATGCTAAAAAATATACTCCTGATGGTACAAAGGTAAACGTAGAAGCGCAAAATATAGGTAGGGAAATTATGCTGACAATTGCCGACCAAGGTCCGGGAATTCCTCAGGAGGAGCTCGATAACCTCTTTGAACGCTATTATCGAGGTACTAATACTACAGATGATACAACGGGTACAGGTCTTGGATTGGCTATTACTAAGCAGTTAATTGATTTACACGGTGGTACCATTAGTGTCCGATCAGGGGTAGAAGGTACAGTCTTTGTATTGAAATTTAAACGTAAATAGTAGTTTCTGAGGTCATCACCAAAAATTAGGGATGACATTATGTATATAAGTTGATTTTCGTTCCGGCTGGGTGACTCCTTGGGGATCAGCGTCAAGGGCACTGGAAAACTAAAGAAATTCATTTTTTTATATTATAAATCTGTCTTTTGTTGGATTTAGAAACTCAAAAAAGTCGATTTGCATTTTTGTGGCAAATCGACTTTTTTAGTACCCTCGATCAGCGTCACAGATGAGACCCTGGAGCTAGCCCCGCGAGTGAAGTGGGGAGGGGAACGAAGGCTAAAAGCATCACGTCCTGTGATAACGCCTTCGTGACCAACATCCTGTTGCTGCCGCTACGTTGCACTACGCTTTCGCACAGAACACATTTGTTGCCCCGACGCCCCCAGGAAGCTCTGCTCTGTGCGAAAGCGAAACGACAGCAACAATGTTTTATCTGTGCGAAAGCGAAGCGACAGCAACAACAAAGCGCCCAGCCGGAACGGAAATCAACCCCACGTTATGGTAATGATAGTTTTTTATTGAAAAAGTAAAGTAAAAACACTGTTAATTTGGGCAGTACAAGTGATGAATCATTCACTTTGTACTGGCCTTTTTTTCGTGAAATTGAACAGTCTTAAAGGTGAAGTGTAATTATTTAGGGGATTACCCCTATATGAACAGTTTCCGCTTACAACTATTATAAAGGTGTAAAAGTTGTATACGAAAGACAGCATGATAAGGAGGATATACACATGAAGACTTCTTTTAAAGTAGTCATCGTTGGAGGAGGAACTGCTGGCATTTCTGTAGCTGCACGTTTACTTCGTCAATCTCATTCACTTCAAGGGGAGATTGCCATCATAGATCCTGCAGAAAAACATTATTATCAACCACTCTGGACATTGGTGGGAGGTGGTGCAGCAAATAAGTGGGACTCTGAACGTGAGATGCTTTCTATTATTCCTGAAGGCGCTGTTTGGTTAAAAGAAGCTGTTAGCAGTTTTGACCCCAATCAAAACCAGGTAATTACACAAGGTGGTACAACATATACGTATGATTTTTTAGTAGTTGCTGGTGGTATAGAGATTAACTGGGGTGCTATTAAAGGGCTGAAAGAGGCACTTGGGACTAAAAGTGTATGCAGTAATTATTCTTTCGAGCATGTGGATTATACGTGGGAAACGATCCGCAATTTTAAAGAGGGGACAGCATTGTTTACACATCCTAACTCTCCAGTAAAATGTGGTGGTGCTCCGCAAAAAATTATGCATTTAGCAGAAGACCATTTTAATAGAGTCAATGTTCGTGACAATATTAACATTATTTTCGGTTCGGCTAATCCAGCCATTTTCGATGTCTTGAAATATCGTGAGGCACTTGAAAAGGTAATAGAACGTAAAAATATTGACGCTCGATTCCGACATAATTTGATTGAAATTAAGGCGGATGAAAAAATAGCTATCTTTGAAAACTTAGATACTGGCACAGTAGAAGAAATTAAATACGACATGATTCATGTGACACCATATATGTGTTCACCTGAATTTATACGAACAAGTGCATTAGCAGATGAAAATGGTTGGGTAGATGTCGACAAATTTACTTTGCAACATAAAAAGTATAGCAATGTGTTTGGAATTGGTGACAATGCCAATCTCCCAACATCTAAAACGGGTGCAGCTATACGAAAGCAAGCCCCTGTCGTTGCACAAAATCTTATTGCTTTAATGCGACAACAGCCTATGACGCAAATGTATGATGGCTACTCTTCTTGCCCAATCGTAACAGGCTACAACAAACTGATATTAGCTGAGTTTGATTACAACAAAGAGCCTGTCGAATCTATGCCTTTCAACCAAGCAGTGGAAAGATCCAGTATGTATTTCATGAAAAAGGATTTACTGCCTGTTATGTACTGGGATGGCATGCTGAAAGGCACTATGTAATTACGAATGAAGGGAGGCGTCAAGCATGGCTAATGCAACGGTAAGCATGAGCGAGGAATTATATCAAATAATTGAAGCGCTTGAGAAACCAGAAGTTCGACACTCTTTACAGCGATTGTTAGAAAAATTACCAAATGTAGAGCAAACGATTGAATCAGCAGAAAATGTTGTGGATTTTGGAAAATCAGTACTAGCTGATGCAAAGACCGTAGATAGATACGAGCAATTTGCTTCTTCTTATAATGTAGGCTCAGACACGATTACGGCTATTGTGCAGCTAATGGAGAAATTGCCAAAGCTTGTTCAAACCATTCATCAGTTAGAAAACATCATTGATTTTGTTACAGCAGTACTTCAGGATAAGCAAACGACAGACTATACAATGAATAATTTAAAGGGCTACGTCGATCCATACGTTGAAAAAGGAAAGACAAGTTTGGATTTCTTGAAAATGATACAGCAAAGGGCAGAAGAAAAGCCTCAGCAAATCAATGTTTTTTCAATTATAAAATGGATGAAGGATCCTTCTGTTCAAAAATCACTTAATTATGTTCAGGCTACATTAGATATTTTAAAAGAAAAAAATAGATGATAAAGGGGAGTTTTACACATGTTATTACGATATTTTTACGATGAAAAATTAGCGCACGCTTCTTATGTTGTGGGATGTCAGGCGAAAGGTGAAATGGTCATTGTTGATCCGATGCGTAATATTGAGCCCTATCTTGCATTAGCAGAAAAAGAGAAGATGCAAATTGTTGGTGCATTAGAAACACATATCCATGCTGATTTTGTAGCGGGATCTCGTGAGTTAGCAGACCGTGTTGGAACAAAGATGTATATTTCCGACGAAGGGGATGCTGATTGGAAGTATCAAAATCTTGAAGGAATTCCTCATCAATTATTAAAAGATGGTGATGAATTTAGTATAGGTAATCTTATCTTTAAAGTCATGCATACACCAGGACATACGCCAGAAAGCATCTCCTTCTTATTAACGGATCGCGGCGGTGTAGCAGATAAACCAATGGGTATTTTTACGGGTGACTTTGTCTTTGTAGGTGATATTGGACGCCCTGACTTGTTAGAAAAAGCTGCTGGTATTCAAGGTACATCACTATCCGGTGCAAAAGCAATGTTTAAATCAATAGAACGCTTTAAGGCTTTACCAGATTACATGCAAATATGGCCAGCTCATGGAGCAGGTAGTGCTTGTGGTAAAGCATTAGGAGCAGTACCATCTTCAACAGTTGGGTATGAGAAGCAATTCAGCTGGGCTATGCAATTTGATGATGAGCAAAAATTCATTGATGCGTTACTAGATGGTCAACCGGAACCTCCTTATTATTTCGCTGTTATGAAGCGTGTCAATAAAGTAGGAATAGAACTTCTTAAGAACTTACCGCCAGTAACGGCAGTGTCAAGCTATGAAGAGATTACTCAACTTATTGCAGATGGGAAGCAAGTTATTGATATGCGTCCGGCGGAAGATTTCTCACAGGGGCATATCGCAGGAACGCTAAACATACCTTACAATAATTCAGTGACAAACTGGGCTGGTTGGTTAGTGGATTATTCAAAACCATTATATTTACTAATTAATCCTTCTCAACTAGATGATATTTTAATAGCGTTACGTTCTATTGGTATCGACAATGTTGTTGGATATGGGGATGTAATGAAAATTTTGGAAGAGGCTACTTCTCTAGAAAGTTATGAAAATATAACTCCTCTTGACGCAAAGTCATTAATTGAAAGTGGAGAAGTTCATGTACTTGATGTACGCAATCAAACTGAATATGATGCAGGGCATATTGAAAATGCTCAACATATTATGGTTGGTACGCTATCTAAACGTTTGGATGAATTACAAACAGATAAAAAAATTGTTGTACAATGCCAAGCAGGTGCTCGTTCTGCAATTGCGGTAAGTGTACTGAAAGCAAACGGTATTCACAACATTGTAAATTTAACGGGTGGCTACATGGCTTGGCAGCATGATGTATTGAACAAATAAAAAAGTTTTATCTACAGAGGTTGTTCTAAAAGAAAAATAGCATACTAGTGATCCTAGTTTGCTATTTTTTTGTTCTTCGTAAAGTTGAGGGTGGATTCCGTTTCGGCTCAACGCTTTCCAAGAGGTATCTTTGAATGAAGTGAGGATTACTTTCAATCGAAGGTTTTATAAGGCGTCAAGAGACTCAACGGTCGTCTGTGGAAAGCTGAACAGATTTAGACAACCTTTTTTTCTCGAAAAAAGGGGTTAAAAAATGATTATTGTAAGTATGAGTATATTCCTTCTTATTATTGGTAGAATTATTTATAAACGTCATGTCCCAGTACGTCAAATACAGGAGTGTTTACCTCAAGAGCTAAATGCGGGGATGGCGATAGTGGATGTACGTGATTACAATGACTCTTACAAGTCACTTACACCAAATGCATTAAATTTACCAATTGCCTATTTAGTACGCTACATACATGAGCTACCAAAAAAACCCCTTCATATTATTGCATCAACAAAGCTAGAAAAAAATATGAGTGTTCGTATCATTCGAAAAGCAGGGCATGAAGTGAAGAGCTATAGCTTGATAGAAGAGGAAATATAGGGCAAAGTGTTTATTAGTAACAAATAAACTTGAGAGAAAGGCACTAACTTCAAAGTAGGAAAGAAACTTATTTTTTCCGTGCTCTCATTTTTAAGCTAGGAGTGTGTTTAGATTGGAGAAGGAACAGCTAAAAAATAAATATTTACAGCAAATATTTCAATATATTCAAGATGGAATCATCATTATGAATCACAACCGTGAAATTTTAATGATGAATCCTTCAGCGAATCGGTTAACGGGATGGAAATTGGGGGATCGAGTACCTTTTTGTTCATTTTGTGAAAACCGTCAAAAGTCTCCAGGAGAACATACATGTTATTTAATAGAACATAATGAGGTTCCCTATTTTTTATCGAAAATGCCCACGTACCATGGCAGTAAGATAGATGTGGAAATGAGTACAGCACTAATGTATACAGACAGTAAAACAAATGAGCAGGAGTTTCTTCTTGTACTGCGCGATCAGACAATTCAGTTGAAGGAAGAAGAGGCTCGGATTTCAAAACTTATTATAAAAAAGCTGATTGAGGCAAAAGAGGAAGAACATAAAAGGCTTGCGCAGGAATTACACGATGGCGTTGGCCAATCATTGTATACAATATCTGTTGCACTGCAAGCGATTGAATCTTATGTCAAAGACAATGAAAAGCTAAATACGTATATTGAAGAGGTACGCAATGAGCTAGAGCAAGTAATGAATGATATTAAATCGTATTCCTATCAGCTTCGCCCCCATAGCATTGACCAGTTAGGGATTTCACCTACATTAGGCACGCTTGTAGATTCAGTGCAGAAGGTTCATCCTAGTATTTCTATAGTATTAGAAACAGATTTTGAAGAGCGCTGTCATCCATCTGTAGAAATCAATGTTTATCGCGTCGTACAGGAGGCTTTACACAATATTATTAAATATGCAAAGGCTTCTAGGGTCGTCGTTCGACTCGATAAAAAAGCTACAGATTTAGCGCTCTATATAGAAGATAATGGCGTAGGATTTGATCTACAGCACGTGAAGAAAGAAGGACTTGGCTTAAAGCATATGGAGGAGCGAATAACATTGTTAGGCGGATCTTTTACTATTATTTCTGCTCACAATAAAGGTACACAAATTAGCATTCAAGTACCTAATTGGAAGGATGACTATAGATGATTCGTGTTTTAGTAGTAGATGATCATGTGTTAATTCGTAAAGGAATTGTTCTTTTATTGGAAAATTATAAAGATGTGGAGGTTGTAGGTGAAGCAGGCGATGGAGCCGAGGCGATAACTCAAGCAATATCATTGGACCCCGATGTCATTTTAATGGATGTATCTATTCCGAATGGGCTGGATGGGTTTACAGCTACTCAAGAAATTCTCAAACAAATGCCTAACGTGAAAATTATTATGTTAACAATGCACAATGAAGTTGCTTATATTCAAAAAGCGATTGCTGTTGAAGCTCATGGTTATATTTTGAAAAATAGTCAAGGTGGAGTGCTCTATGAGGCTATCCATGCTGTTTATAGTGGTCGCATATATTATAACGTGGGTATTCCAAAGGAACAGTTGAATAAACTATTTGAACATAAAGGGCAGGAAGATAAATGCATTTTAACTGTGCGTGAGCAGGAAATAATGAGGCTAACAGTTCTAGGCTATACGAATGTCCAAATTGCTGAGCAGCTATATATCAGTAGTAAAACGGTTGAAAATCATAAATCAAATATTATGCAAAAGCTCGATTTAAGTAATAAAGCTGAGCTTATTCAGTATGGACTTGCAAATAACTATATGTAACAACTCGTTACTGTTTGAAGCTGGAAATTGAAATGTATGGCTCTTCGGCAAAATCAACCAAGCCTGCGGAAAGCGCCAGCTCGGAGTGGGAATCTACCTTTGTTTATTGATACACATTATTTTATATTTATTCTTTTGCCGACAAGCTGAGATCACTCAAATGATGAGTGGTCTTTTTTTATTTCTATTCAAAATAATTTGCAATATTGTCACAGTGAGTAAGCTTATAGTGGAAAACCCCTATATGTCTGAAATAGCAGCGGGACTATACTGAAAGCACATAAATAAAAGGAGATGCAAGAAAAATGGATATTACATTTATAATTGTGATTTTCCTGATTGGATTCGTTGGTTCATTTGTGTCCGGTATGTTGGGGATCGGCGGTTCAATCATTAAATACCCAATGCTACTATATATACCGCCACTTTTTGGTTTAGCGGCATTTTCAGCACATGAAGTTTCAGGCATCAGTGCAGTACAAGTGTTTTTTGCGTCGATTGCAGGTGTCTGGGCATATCGAAAAGGTGGTTATCTTAATAAACCCCTCATTATTTATATGGGTGGAGCAATTTTAGCCGGTAGCTTTGTTGGGAGCTACGGATCACAGTTTTTATCTGAAAACGGTGTGAATGTCGTATACGGTATTTTAGCCTTGATTGCAGCTGTGATGATGTTTATTCCTAAGAAACAAATTGATGATATGCCAATGAATGAAGTAACCTTCAACAAGCCGTTAGCTGCAATTTTAGCATTTGTTGTTGGGATTGGCTCAGGGATCGTTGGTGCTGCAGGTGGTTTCTTGCTTGTTCCGATTATGCTTGTAGTACTCGGTATTCCAACGCGCATGACGATTGCTACTAGTTTAGCCATTACGTTTATCTCATCGATTGGTGGAACAATTGGTAAGTTAATGACAGGACAAGTCGAGTACTATTCCGCAGTTATTATGATAGTGGCAAGTTTACTGGCGGCCCCTCTTGGCGCAAAAGTAGGTAAAAAGATGAATACGAAAATTTTGCAAAGTATTTTAGCTGTACTCATTTTAGCGACAGCAATTAAAATTTGGGCTGATCTATTATGATAAAAAAACAAAAAGTTGTTGCCTATAAATCGCATGAGAAAAAGCTAATAATTGTAAGTTTTTTAGTAGCCGGGATAATGTTTCTTTCACTAATTGGAAGAATTTTTGGTACCTAGGAGATGAAATGAAATGAATGATTCAGCTGTAATGTGGAGTCGAGCCTTAACAGAGTTAACATTGTCATTCCATATTGTTTACGCAACAATTGGCGTTGGCATACCTTTAATGATAATGATTGCTCAATGGGTCGGTTTAAAAAATAATGACGAACATTATTTACTACTCGCAAGAAGATGGGCAAGAGGGTTTGTAATCACTGTAGCAATTGGTGTCGTGACTGGTACTGCCATTGGATTGCAGTTATCGCTACTATGGCCAAATTTTATGGAGTTGGCTGGTCAGGTAATAGCATTACCATTGTTTATGGAAACATTTGCGTTCTTTGTTGAAGCAATTTTCTTAGGGCTGTATTTATATACTTGGGATCGCTTTAAAAATCCAAAGCGACATCTATTATTATTGGTTCCTGTAGCTATTGGTGCTTCTATGTCGGCCGTTTTTATTACAATTGTGAATGCATTTATGAACGCACCACAAGGCTTTGATCTTGTAGATGGGGAACTTGTGAATATTCAGCCTGTACTTGCCATGTTAAATCCTGCAATGCCAACGAAGGTAGCGCATGTATTAGTGACATCTTACATGACGGCAGCATTTTTATTAGCTTCTATTGCAGCTTACCGTATGCTGCGAGGATCGAAGCATGTGTATCATAAAAAAGCGTTACATCTATTATTGAAACTTGGATTAGTGTTTTCGCTAGCGGCACTTATCGTAGGTGACTTTTCTGGGAAGTATTTAGCTGAATATCAACCTGAGAAATTAGCTGCTGCTGAATGGCATTTTGAAACAAAAGAGGATGCTTCACTTATGCTATTCGGTGTACTAGATGGAGAAGAAGTAAAATATGCCATTAAAGTACCGTACGCATTGAGTGTATTGGCGCATAATAATCCTTTTGCAGAAGTAAAAGGTTTAGATCAATTTCCTGAGGACGAACAACCGCCACTTTATATCCATTATTTATTTGACATTATGGTACTTATTGGAACTCTATTAATTGTCGTTGCAGCTATTTATGTGCTAGGCAAGTGGCGAGGGTGGAAGTTTATTTCTTCGAAAAGCTTTAAGAGAATAGTAGTGGCAGGTGGTCCACTATCGCTTATTGCTGTTGAGGCAGGCTGGTGGTTTGCGGAAGTAGGGCGTCAGCCTTGGATACTTCGTGGTTATATGAAAACAGCAGAAGGAGCCACAACAAGTGGCCAAGTCGATACAATGCTTATACTATTTGCAGGGCTGTACATTGTATTAGCAATAGGAAGTATCGTTGCACTTATTCGTATGTTCCGTAACAATCCAATTGAACGTGAAATTGAAGAACATCAACAAGTGGAAGGATGTGAAGAACAATGAGTTTAGAGATATTAGGAATTTCAGTGCTATGGTTATTTCTATTCGGCTATGTCATTGTTGCGTCCATAGACTTTGGAGCGGGCTTCTTTAATGCTTATAGTGTCTTAATAGGTAAAGATCATATATTAGCAAATGTTATAAAACGTTATTTATCTCCGGTGTGGGAAATTACAAACGTCTTCCTTGTATTTTTCTTTGTTGGAATAGTAGGATTCTTTCCTCAAACTGCTTACTATTACGGCACAATTTTGCTAGTGCCGGTCAGTATCTCATTAATATTAATTGCCATTAGAGGGAGCTATTATGCATTTGAATCCTACAGTGAAAAAGGTGGACATATCGGTTATACATTGATGTATGGAATTACTGGTTTATTCATACCAGCATCCCTTTCTATTGTATTAACGATATCTGAGGGAGGGTTCGTGGAAATTGTAAATGAAGAGCCACATTTACAAATCGCTAAACTTTTCACAAGTCCGCTAACTTGGTCTATCGTGCTATTAAGTATTGTTGCAGTTTTGTATATTTCAGCTGTTTTCTTAACTTGGTATGGGAAAAGAGCGCGAGATGAACATGCTTCTAATTTAATGAGAAAGTATGCACTCGGTTGGTCGTTGCCACTCATAATAAGCGTAATAGGGACTATGGTGGAGTTGAAGGGACATGTGCCTGAGCATTATGAAAATATGTTAAATCTGTGGTGGCTCTTTGCAATATCAGGCGTACTATTTTTTATAACACTAATTCTTTTATTTAATAAGAGAAACTATGGCATTGCTGTCTTTTTAATGGTTGCACAATTCGGGTTTGCCTTTTTCGGCTATGGTATTTCACATTATCCGTATTTACTATATCCGTACTTATCAGTCTATGATAGCTTTACGAACGAAACGATGGCTATTGCATTAGTGATAGCGTTTATTGGAGGGCTAGTTCTGCTCATACCTTCATTATATTTAGTAATGAAATGGTTTGTGTTTGATCGTGACTATGCTTGCGGTAAACATAATCATCATGTCTAGGGAGGAACTATAATGAATCAATTTATTATTTTGTATGCACCTTTTCTTGTAGTGGCTATTAGTATTGTAGTTGGCTTTTGGATAGGGCCGAAAGATCGTCAAATTAAGCAATAGGTTATGGACACTGATCCCAAGAAGTCGTCCTGTCTTATCAAATAAATAAATTAATAAGATAGAAGCTCAAAAAAAGGGGCTATATGGAAAGTCATGAGTGGTTGACTTTCTATATAGCCCCTTTAAGTGTGTAATGGTGGGTTTACGTGGTTATTTTACCTTTTACATCTTTCTGATGGCCGCTCAATTTTTACGTAGCGCCATAAATTATTGGCAATGTCACGTGCTTCAGCAGCGTGTTCCGTCCCAACGAATGCTTTTCGGAAAGGAGTAAGAAGTGATTCGATGATGAAAAGCTTTGGTTTCTCACGTTGTAATTCTTCCAACAAAAATTCAGTGTATTCTAAGCCCTCAACTGTTTCATCCTTAGACAATTCTTTCGTAAAGCCTTGCAATTGTTCAACAATCATCTCCTTGTTAATCGATTGATAGTTCACCACATTTTGAATAGCATTAATCATTTCAACGTTAATAATAATTTCTTTAGATTCTAACATTACAGGAATAATTGCTTTAATATTACGCAATGCTATACGTACAATCGTTTCACGACTAATATATTGAGAATCCGAAATTAAAACTGCACGTAATGAGAGGTTAATCATTCCGAGAGCCTGTACAGCGCATTCGTAGCTCAGTGTACTGATTTCTTCACCGAAAACTTGTACAAAACGATTAGCAAGCCATTCTAACTCCTGTAAGTAATAGTTCAAAATAATTTTTTTAAGTTCTTTGTCATGAGAATGGGAAATCGATTCAAAAATTTGAATTAAATTGTGCTCGCGATTGACATACATGAGCACGGCAACTTGCTGTGTTAATACTTCCAAGTCAGCTGGGTCTTTCCCGTAAAGAAGCTCATGTCGACGATTACTTGCTTCTTCACGCCCTTGATCTAGAATGGCGATTAAACATTCATTTTTTGAAGCGAAATGATTATAAAAAGTGCCCTTAGAAATTTTAGCTGCACTAATAATATCGTTAATTGATGTGTCCACGAATCCTTTTTCGATAAAGAGCTCACGTGCAGAAGTAGTTATTTGTCTTTTTCTTTTGTTCATAACCTCACCTTTTTAGAAAATATTATACTATCATTCTATAATGGAAATGCTTATATATCAATGTTTCGAAAAAAAAATAATCTTTATTGTTGAAAAAAGTAGACTGCGAGTATAAAATAAGTTTTATCGCAAAAAACAACAAAGAATTGAGGGATATAAATGAATAGTGAGCAAATAATGAAAAAGCCCCCCTATGGCATGATTGGTATTTTATTTGTGGGTGCTTTTGTTGCTTTTCTAAATAACACATTGTTAAACGTTGCGTTACCAACAATCATGAATGATTTTGATATAACGTATTCAACAGTACAATGGCTCGCAACAGGCTATATGCTTGTAAGTGGTATTTTAGTACCGGCTTCAGCGTTCTTTGTAACGCGCTTTAAAAATAGACATTTATTTATTGTAGCGATGTCAGTCTTTACGATCGGTACAATTATGGCTGGCTTTGCACCTAACTTCGGTACATTACTAGCAGGTCGTATGGTGCAAGCAGCGGGTGCTTCAAGTATGTCACCACTTTTAATGAATGTAATGTTAATTAGCTTCCCGAAAGAAAAACGTGGGGCAGCAATGGGGATTTTTGGTTTAGTCATGATTACGGCACCAGCGATAGGTCCAACGTTATCAGGATATATTGTTGAGCACCATGATTGGCGTATGCTCTTCCAAATGATTATTCCATTTGCAGTTATTAGTTTATTGTTTGGTATTTGGAAATTAGAAAACGTGATGGAGACACGTGAAGTTCATTTAGATTTCCCATCAGTACTATTATCAACAATTGCATTCGGTGGTATTCTATATGGTTTCAGTACTGCAGGGGATAAGGGCTGGTCAAGTCCTTGGGTATATGGCATGATTTCAGCTGGCCTTCTTGCTTTAATCATCTTCATATTTAAACAACTACGTATGGATCAACCTTTGCTAGAATTACGTATTTATAAATATCCAATGTTTGCATTGGGATCAGCTATCTCGGTCATCGTGTCAATGGCTATGTTCTCTGGGATGATTTTAACTCCTGCTTATGTACAATCGATTCGTGGAATTGATCCATTTGAAGCAGGCTTAATGATGCTTCCTGGGGCACTTGTAATGGGGATTATGTCGCCGATTACAGGTAAGCTTTTTGATAAATTTGGACCGCGTATATTAGCGATTGTCGGTTTAACGATTACAACAATTGCGTCATTCGGTTTAACACAGTTAGAATTAGATTCAAGCTATACATTTATCGTGTCTATGTACACAATTCGTATGTTTGGTTTGTCAATGGTTATGATGCCGATTATGACAAACGGTTTAAACCAATTACCACAAATGATGAACCCGCATGGTACAGCCATTAATAATACTGTGCAGCAAGTGGCAGGGGCAATTGGTAGTGCCGTGATGGTAACGTTTATGAATAACCGTAAAAAAGCAACAGCCGAAGATTTAATTGCAGAAGCAAAAGCTACTGCAGCGCAATCAGGTGTTGCATCAACACCAGAGCAAATGCAACAAATGCAGGATCAAATTATGCAAAATGCTTTATTAGATGGTATTACACACTCATTCTTAATAGCAGCTTGTATTACAGTTCTGGCACTAGTGCTTGCCTTCTTCCTAAAACGTGTAAAAATTGAAAGCACGGCGGCTTCTATGGATTTAAAAAAACCAGCTAAATAATAATGAACTGAAATGAAATGAAATGCTCTCCTATAGGTAGACAGATGAAAAATTATAAATCTGTTTATCGAAGGGGAGCTTTTTTTATCTTCATTCAGCGAAGATTCCCACCTTTTCAGTGGGTGTCCAAACACCTACTGAAATAGAGGAACTCAGTCTAAGAACGCCACGGCCTGTGGCAACGACTGAGTGACCAACATCGTGTTAGCCTAAAGCCTCCGGCGGATGTCACGGATTTTGAAAGGAATGAATTGTGCAGGCACAATTCAAAATCCGGACGCCATTACGCCAAGGCGAAATTGATACATCAAATAGTAAAATCTGAAAAAAAATTTTAAAATTTTGTGTTGTTTTTTATCATTTTATTTCATACTATTAAAATACAGAAAATTTAGTTATTTTATTGTGAGGTGATTATTTGGTAGATGCATATATGAATCGCTTGGTGGGGGACAAAGAAATTCCGGGTGCAGTGCTTATTGTCCAACAGCAGCATAGACGTATATTGTCAAAAAGCTACGGAGCATATACAGCTGAAGATGGGAGTAAGCAAATTATTTCAAATAATACTTTGTTTGATTTGGCATCATTAACAAAAGTTGTCGCAACATTACCAGCTATTCTATTGCTGATTAGTAGGAACAAGTTGAACTTGATAGATTCAGCACAAGATCATTTACCAGATTTTAAATTTCCGCACATTACAATACAACAATTATTACAACATTGCTCTGGGCTACCGGCAGACTTAGAGCCGTCTGTTAGGAGACATCATCAGCGTGATATTATGCAGGAGGTTTTAGCGTGTGATGTCATTGGACAGCCAAATGAGCAAGTATTATACAGTGATTTAGGTATGATTTTATTAGGGAAGATTATCGAAAATGTTACAGGTCAGCCTTTTCAGAATTTTGTGGAGCAAGAGATTTTCAAGCCATGGGGTATGCATCATACAAGTTTCCGATTACCTGAGCAGAAAAGGAGTCAAGCAGCGGCTACAGAAATGGTAGTAGGTAAAATTGTACAAGGAATTGTACATGATGAGAAAGCATTACTATTAGAAGGAGTGTCAGGTAGTGCAGGGTTATTTTCATGCGCAGAGGATTTAGCAAAATATGCGAAATATTGGTTGGGAATAATCCAGCAATCTACCATACCATTTGAGTGGATGGAGCTTACATACACTAAGACAATGGGTAACAGAGGACTTGGCTTTGAAGTTTGGAATGGAGATCGTTCATTATTTTGTTTTGGTAGGAGGTGGAACAAGGGTTCTTTTGGACATACAGGATTTACTGGCACAAGTATTTGGATGGACCCTGTTAAAAAGGCGTTCGTTGTTTTCCTAACAAACGCTGTTCATTATGGGAGAAATACGGACATAAGGGGAATTAGAGAAAAGCTTCATACGATGATCTATGAAAATCTAATTATATGAAGGGTGGATGTGTGGTTATGAAACAAATGAATAAATGGTTGTTCCTGTTGCCTTTAGTACTCGTTGTAGCATTAGTAGGCTGTTCCTCGGATAAGAAATCAACAAGCTCACCAACACCTGATACAGATGATAAAGGAAACGCAGAAAAAGTTTCATTAACGATTGGGAGTTGGCGTACAGAAGACGTTGCTAAATATGAAAAAGTCATTGCATTATTTAATGAACAACATCCCGAAATTAACATATCATTTAACCCAACCAAAAATACTGAGTATAACACAGTGTTAAACACAGCATTACAAGCGGGTGAAGGTCCAGATATCTTTCATTTACGTCCATATGCTGCAGGATTAAAGCTTGCTGAGGCGGGTTATGTAGAAAAAATTAATGGCTTAAATGGTTTGAGTGCATATCCTGAAGAAGCATTAAAAGCTTCACGCGATGAAGAAGGTAATCAGTATGGCGTACCCATTAACTTGAGCTCAACTCAATTCTTCTACAATAAAAAGATTTTTAAAGATAATGACTTAGAGGTGCCTACTACTTGGGATGAATTCATAGCACTAAATGATAAATTGCTAGAAAAGGGTATTACGCCGATGGCAATGGGGACTAAAGAAAGCTGGCTATTGTCGTTGATGCACGGTATTGTAGGTCCTGCCATTTATGAAGGGAATGATTTCTATCAAGCAGTGCTTGCGGGAGAAAAAGATTTCACAGATCCTAAGTTTATAGAATCTATACAAGTGATGAATGACTTGAAAAAATACTTCCCGGCAAATTCAGAAGGGTTAGGGATGGATGATATTCGTACATTATTTGCACTAGGTGAGGCAGCTATGTTCCCGCTAGGCAGTTGGGAAATTCCTGTTGTACTAGAAATGAATCCAGATTTAGATTTAGGATACTTCCCGATACCATCAAAAGCTGGAAATAAAACAGTGACAACTTGGGTAGATGGTTCATTTGCTATTAATGCAAATTCGAAAAATAAGGATGCTGCTAAAGTGTTTTTGGAGTTTTTAACAACAAAAGAATTTGGAGAACTATTTGTAAAAGAATTCTCGATGATTAGTGCAATTCCAGGTATTACCTCTGATAATGCATTGTTAAATGACATTAGCAAATCTACAGAAAATGAAGCAACACCGTATATGTGGGTTACGAATTTTACAGGTGGCGATCCGACAACAAAGAGCTTGCTCGAAAGTGAACTACAAGGCATGTATTTAGGTCAAGTGACACCGGAAGAGGTAGCAGCAAAAGTACAAGAAAACGCTAAAACATGGTTTACACCGTTTCAAAAATAAATCTATCTTTCCTTGATCGTCGTGTTCAAACGTAAGTGAGCACGTTATTTTACATCCTCAGTCAAGTAGATAGCTAATAGTTGGATTGTGAAATGACCCCACTAACACTTCGAAGGAAGAAGCTGGGGTCTTACTGTCTAAATTTCTTTAAAGGAGGCTGTCCGAAGATGAACATAACTACAGCTTCACCGACTAAAAAGAAAAAAACTTGGGCAAAGTGGACCATTCATCTTTTTCCAATCCCCGCATTGATTATTTACGGAATGTTTGTACTATACCCTATCTTAGCTGCATTATCCTATAGTTTTTTTGAATGGAAGGGATGACGAGAGGCAATTTTATTGGATTTCAAAATTTCGTGACATTGTTTACGACGGAACCATATGGGTCAATGTTTTGGAATGCCTTCAAACATAATGTACTGTATTTTGTATTACAAATGGTTGTTATGAATGGGTTAGCCTTCTTTCTAGCGTTTATTATTTATCAAAAAATAAAGGGCGCGGAATTCTTTAAGGCAGCCTTCTTCTTGCCGCGATTACTATCAGTAATAGTTGTAGGATTTTTATGGAAACTCATTTTGAATCCAAATTTTGGAACTCTGAATGTTATTTTGGAGAAGATAGGTCTGGAAAGCTTACAAAAGGCATGGTTAGGTGATCCCGATACAGCTTTAATCGCTATTATTTTAGTAAATTGTTGGTTTGGTCTTGGCTTTGGTGTCTTGATTTTCTTAGCTGGATTTCAAGGGATACCAAGTGAACTAATCGAAGCAGCGAAGCTAGACGGTGCAAAGGGCTTTACATTATTACGTACAATCTATCTGCCATTAATGATTCCTTCTATTATGATCATGGGTGTTTTAACATTTATCCAATCATTTGAGGCCTTCGAGCTTGTCTATGCAATGCAGGGCTCAATGGGAGAGCCTTATTATTCAACAGACACCTTAGCTGTATTCTTCTACCGCTTGGCATTTGGTAGCTCGACAGCCTCTGGTGCAACAGCTATTGGTTTAGGGTCAGCATTAGCAACAGTTTTATTCTTCTTTATTTTAATTTGCACAACAGTATTTTTACGTTTTACGAGTAAAAAAGATGTACAAATGTAAGGGGTGAGTAAATGAAGCAAAGCACAATTTGGGCTCGACCGTTTTACTATATTGTTGTATTTGCAGTGGCGACAATAAGCTTATATCCTATTTTATTAATGATTTTATCGTCATTTAAGACGAGTGTGGATATTTACAAAAATCCTTTGGGGTTACCAACCAGCTTTAGCTTAGATACTTACCATACGTTATTGTCGAAAATTCCGTTTACAACTTATTTTATGAACAGTGCCTTTGTCAGTATTGTTTCTGTTGTATTAATAATCGTTGTTTGTTCATTGGCATCTTTTTATATTGCGCGTTTTAAATTTTCATGGAATCAAGCGCTATTTTTTATTTTCCTATTAGGGATGATGATTCCGATTAAACTTGGGATTGTACCTCTTTTCATTTTAATGCGTGATTTAGGACTTATTAATTCCTTGTGGTCACTAATATTGATGAATACTGCGACAGGAATTCCGCTGACGATGCTAATATTAACAGGTTTCTTTAAAACGATGCCCTATGAACTAGAGGAGGCTGCACGTATTGATGGAGCGGGGAATTTAAGGGTGCTCTGGTATGTAGTATTACCGTTAATGAGACCAGCACTTGGGACTGTGGTCATCATTAATTTTATTGCCGCTTGGAATGATTTTTTCTTCCCGCTTATCTTCATTACAGATAAGATGAAGCGTACAATTCCAGTTGGAATGATGTCTCTTTTCGGGGAACATTCGGCTGATTGGGGTTCGCTTTTCGCTGGTTTAACACTTGCATCATTGCCGATGATACTTTTATTCTTTATTGCTTCTAAGCAATTTATGGAGGGGCTGACGGCGGGTGCTATTAAATAAACAATACATTATTGGTGTAGATGGTGGTGGGACTAAAACCCGTGCAGTTATAGGTACAAAAAACGGTGAAGTACTTGCTGCCGTTGAAGGAACAGGAGCAAATATAAAATCGACTCCACCAGAAGAAGTACGACAGCAAATGATGAAATTACTAACGCGGTTACTCCAAAAAGTTGGGGCAACGGGAAATGATGTTTCAACTATCTTTTTATGTATGGCAGGTGGGGATCGTCAGGAGGACTTAGCACGCTGGCATAAATGGATGGAATTATTTTTCACAGCTGAATCCTGCAAGGTGTATGTTACAAATGATGCGGTAGCGGCACTTACTAGCGGTACATTTGCACATGAAGGGCTTGTCCTTATTGCAGGAACTGGTTCTATTGTATATTGTGTTCAAAAAAATAATCGTGTTAGCCGTGTAGGTGGATGGGGTTATTTGTTTGGAGATGAAGGTAGTGGCTACTATATTGGGCAAGAGGCATTACGTGTTATTGCACAGCATTTCGATGCATTTGGTAGAGATGGAGATATGTTTACAGAAGTGATCTTAAAGCAACTAGAGCTAAAAGATCCAACTGAAATAATTACGCTAGTTTATGAGCATGTTCAGCCGCGTGTGTTGATTGCTTCCATTGTACAAACCGTGTTACAGCTGGCTGAACAAAATAATAAAACAGCGAAGATTATTATAGAACGTGCCAGTAATTACTTAGCCCAATTACTGCTAACGATGTTTCAGAAAGAGCCACAAGTCAAAAGCTTCCCTATTGTCACTTGCGGCGGTTTATTTGAAAGTAGTTATTTTGCTAATTGTTTTCAAGAAAAACTGCAGCAAGCAGCTATTAACAATCGACTCATTCAACCCGAAGTACCACCTGTTATCGGTGCATTTGTAAAGGGACTTATTAGTGAGGGTGTTTTAATCACGAAGTCATTACAGCAAATTGTTAAGGAAACTTGGATGAGCAACTATAAGAAATAAAATAGGAGGGATTTGACTTTGATGGAACGAATGACAAAACTGACGACAGAAGACTATCATCCTGATTCAGAAAATTTAGATTTAATGTCAATTGCTGAAATTGTACAGCTTATGAATGAAGATGATTTAAAAATACCGCAAGCCATTGCAAAGGTACTACCTGAAATTGAACAAGCGATTGAGGCAGTCATTCATGCGCTGAAAAATGGAGGGAGATTATTTTATGTAGGTGCAGGGACAAGTGGTCGTATAGGTTTATTAGATGCAGTGGAATGTCCACCAACATTCAGTACTCCGCCAAAGCTCGTGCAAGCTTTATTAGCGGGTGGTTCAGACGCAGTAATGGTCGCCATAGAAGGTGCGGAGGATAACTGTACGCTAGGGAAAGTCGAGTTAAAGAAACAGCAGCTAAGTGCACAGGACGTTGTTATAGGGATTGCAGCAAGTGGTAGGACCCCCTTTGTAAAGGGAGCGTTAGTTTATGCACAACAGATAGGGGCACAAACAATAAGTTTAGCCAGCAATCCGCAATCTGTCATTAGCGCCTATGCAGATATTGCAATAGAGGTCATTACTGGCCCAGAAATCTTAACGGGTTCCACGAGGCTAAAGGCTGCGACTGCTCATAAACAAATACTAAATATGATTACGACAACATCGATGGTTAAGCTTGGAAAGGTCTATAAAAATTTAATGGTGGATGTCCATGCAAGTAATTTTAAATTACGTGAGCGTGCTAAAAAGATTGTCTGTGAGGCAACAGGTGTATCCTATGAAAAGGCGGAAAACATTTTAGAGCAGACTAATTTTCAAGTGAAGCTTGCCATTGTAATGTTACTTACGAAGACGACTTTAAATGAAGCGGAGAGATTATTAGCACAATCAGAGGGGCATGTGCGTACGGCAGTGGAGTTAAAGAAGGATTGACGGAAGGGGTGAGTGGAAATGCTTCCATTCACTTTTTCAGCAGGTGTCTAAACACCTGCTGAAAGAAGTGAAAGCCTCCGGCGGATGTCACGGAACCAGAAAGGAGTTCTAGTTACAATACATACATAATAGAGTGCGGAGTTGATTGGAATGGAAAAAATAAGTGCGGGATTGATTATGCTTGCAGAAATGCGGGAGAAGTTACCGCCATCCGAAAAGAAGGTGGCATCCTATATTTTAGAGCATCCATCAAAGGCAATTAAAATGACAGCTGTTGAATTAGGAGAGGCGAGTCATACGAGTAGTGCGGCTGTTATTCGTTTGTGCAAATCTTTAAATATCAGTGGTGTTCAGGAGTTAAAGTTACGTATTGCTGGTGATTTGCAACGAGAAAAAACAGATGATCGCGATATTGAGCCGAATGAGCCGTTACGGTCCATTGTAGAAAAGGTGACAATGCAAAGTAGTCAAATTTTGAGCCAGACAGCGGACTTGATTGATACGGTAGAGCTGAATCGTGCGGTATCAGCATTATCAAAGGCCAACAGAATTTTCTTTTTTGGTGTCGGGGCATCTGGTATTACAGCAATGGATGCAGATCAGAAATTTTTGCGTATTAATAAGAATAGTAAGGCGTTCATGGATTTACATTTAGGAGCTACAGCAGTTGTTAACGCAGAAGAGGGGGATGTGGTAGTAGGTATTTCATTTTCTGGCGAAACTCATGAAGTTGCTAAAATCCTTGAAATTGCCCGTGAAACACCTGCAACAACAATTAGCTTGACTCGCTATGGTAGTTCACTCGTGTCAAGCTTAGCGGATATTTGTTTATACACGTCACCGAATGTAGAAGCGACATTTAGAAGCGGGGCAACATCCTCGCGTCTTGCACAGCTCCATGTAATTGACATTTTATTTATGTGCGTAGCAACGAGCGACTATGAGCAAACAATTGATTATCTGGATGCCACACGTACTGCAATTCAAGGGCTGCATAAGAAGGTCAATACGCGAAAGAAATAATGCAAGAAAAGAACTCAGGCGATACGATGACTTGTCGTATCGCCTGAGTTCTTCTTTATAATCCATGAGTGGGCGTAATTTACTAAATACGTTCTTCTGTTTGGGGATCGAAGAAATGGATCTTTTCTTCTTTCATGGCTAATGTCACCACATCGGCTGGTTGTAAATTGCTATCAGCATGAACACGTGCAATAAATGTTTGGTTGGCTAATGAAGAGTACAGGAAGGTTTCTGCACCGAGCAACTCAGCAACGTCTACTGTCGCACGGAAAATGTACGGAGAATCGGCTGCTGTAATTTGCAAATCTTCTGGACGAATACCTAGTACAATATCTTTGCCTAAATAATTTTTTTCTTTCAATACCCTTAAATATGTTGGAGGAATAGGGAAGCTATGCTCACCAAGTATTACAGTTGTTTCAGTTAGACGTCCTTGGAAAAGATTCATAGAAGGCGATCCAATGAAGTCTGCAACGAACATATTATGCGGGGTATCATAAACTTCCTTTGGTGCTCCAGTTTGCTGAATAAGACCATCCTTCATAACTACGAGACGAGTCGCCATAGTCATTGCTTCAGTTTGGTCATGTGTGACGTATATGGTTGTTGTTTGAATACGTTGATGGAGCTTCTGAATTTCAGCACGCATTTGTACACGTAGCTTGGCATCTAAATTGGAGAGTGGCTCATCCATTAAAAAAACTTTAGCTTCACGCACGATAGCACGACCGAGAGCTACTCGCTGACGTTGTCCACCTGATAACGCTTTGGGCTTCCGTTTTAAGTAATCTTCTAAGCCTAATATTTTTGCTGCCTCTCTCACACGTCGATCAATTTCCTTTTTATCAACCTTCCGAAGCTTTAAACTAAATGCCATATTATCATAGACAGTCATATGTGGATATAATGCATAGCTCTGGAACACCATAGCAATGCTACGATCTTTTGACTCCACATCATTCATTCGTACATCATCGATATAAAATTCACCTTTTGAAATATCCTCTAAGCCCGCAATCATACGCAATGTCGTTGTTTTCCCGCAGCCAGATGGACCGACAAAAACGATAAATTCCTTATCGTGAATATGCAAATTAAAATCAGTTACAGCCTGAACATTTTTATCGTAGATCTTATATATATGTTCTAATCTTAATTCCGCCATACACTACACCCCTTTGTAAGTCATACATTCATTATAAATAACTTCATAGTGTAGACCTAGGTAAACAGTGCACAATATTTATGTTGTAAATTGGGCAGTATGATTTACATGGACTCTAAAAAGGAGATAGCAAGAAACACTTCAAGCCGATGTTCAAATTGCCGAATATCCTTTTGAGTAAGCTGTTGAAATTTCTCCAGACGGTTTTGGAGTGTATTCCGGTGCATAAACATCTTTTTAGCAGCAAGTGATATATTTCCCTCGTATTTAATCAATTGCTTTATAGTTTGTACTAAATCATGCTGTGAGGTCGCTTCTTTTAAAACAGAGGATATAAAAATATTTTTCTCCTGTACGCCGAGTTGCAATGATAAGTACGGCACTAATAGCTCTTGTTGTGTAAGCACATGCTTAGTTGTATAAGACCAAAGTGATTGCTGTATATCAACGAACCAGTTAAAGTGTTTTTTTGTAAAAGTGATGTCTGGCATAACATCAGAAACGAATATCTTAAAGCTGGTCTCTAAATCCTCCAGTAAAAGATCGAGATAATGAGAAAAATTAAGTAAATCATCTTCTTCAATACATTCAATGATCGCAAATAATTGAGGATTTAGTGATATGAGTATAATGCCTTTTCCAAGTAATGCTTCAAAGGCTGTCCGAAGTAAATTAGGAGCAGTAAATGCTTTGTCAAAATGAAGAAATAGTATGCGATGTTTATGAATTGCTGTTGGAGCTTCACTTGTTTGATCTGTTAAATAATCAAGCCAAGCCGTATCATAATCATTTGGCAGTGTGATCGGTCCAGAAAAGATACGCAATAGCTCTAGCTCACTTTGTGTAATAGTGTGTTTTGGAATTTCAAAAAGCTGATCGTCAAAATTAAATAAATAGCCTTCTGTCTCGCCTGAAAAGGGTCTTAATAATGGAAAACGTTGCTGTAATTTTTGATAGTTCATGAATGCCACATCCTTTGTTAATAGTCGGAATAGAAATCCACAACGAATCATGCAATTTTGTTTTCAGTATATTATCGTTGGAACGTTATAGCAATACCCATTGCCATAGGGTATCGAAATGGTGTTGAGTATGAATAGAAATATTGTGAGAGGACAAGCAAAAGCACGGTATTTAGCGGTTAGGGACGAATGAAAAAATCATCACCACCTTATCGCTATAACACCATGCTTTGCTTAAATACTATTTATCCCGCATTAACGGGCAGTAAGACATCTGCGCTATGATTTCATCAAAATCTATGAGCCTCTTTTAATGGAATCTTGGCTTCATCATCTTTACGTGCTAACATCGCTTCTTGCATGTGCTCTTCATCAATAGCATTCAATAGTTCTAAGCTCTCTGAAAAAATCTAAGTTAGCAATAACAGCTTTACCTTTTTGCTGCGCACTTTGTACAACGTAGAAGTCATTAGCGCCATGTTCATATGTTTCTAAAATCTCATTTAAACGATTGCCTCGTTTGATATTGGTAATGACGAAAACATTGTTCTTGATGAAATCTAAATCAACAGAATGACCAACTGATTTCTCTTTATCCATCATTTCTGTCACCATCCTTTACAACGCCTTTACTCTATATACTATGATAAACTGTGTAATTAATTGTACATATCATAGCGCGTTTAAAGGGTATGTAGAATAGAGTAATCATGACATCATCATTTTATACATTTAAGATTTATCGATAAATGAGGGGATTTAGGTGATAAATCGTTATCAGTTAACGATAAACTTGAAAAGTTGGTCGATAAATTAAAAAATATAGGTGATAAATTCTTTTAAGTGTTCAGCCTTTAAATTTATTCATCTTTTTTAAATAATGCACCTGGCCAGAACGCATATTTACCTAAAATAGTTGTAATAGCAGGCACTAGTAAAGGACGTACAATGAATGTATCAAGAAGTACACCAATTGCAGTAACAACACCAAATTGGACAAGTACTTGAATAGGTAATGTAGCTAGGACAGCAAATGTTCCAGCTAGAATAAGACCAGCAGATGTAATAACACTTCCTGTTCGTACGACACCTTCCTCAACCGCTGTTAAGTGATCTTTTGTTCTACGTTTCTTCCAAATTTCCGAAATCATAAAGATATTATAATCTTCCCCGAGTGCTACTAAAAATACAAACGCATATAGTGGGATTGCTCCTGAAATGGCCTCTGCTCCCATTACATGGTGTAAAATAAGCCATCCTGCACCCAGTGCCCCGAAATAAGAAATAATAACCGTTGCTAATAAATAAACAGTCGCTGTTAATGAACGCAGATAAATAAATAATAGTAAAGCAATTAAAGCAATCATTGTCGGCATAATAACCGTTTCATCACGTACAGTTATTTGTTGTGTATCATATTGACTGGCTGTCTCACCACCGATCCAGATATGACTTTCTGCATTTTTTACACCTTCAGCTTCAAGCACTTTTGCAACCTCTGCCTTAAGCTCTGGAATATGAGCTAACGATTCCTTAGCATAAGGATTTGCATTTAAAAAAAGTTCGTACAATTGAATGTCATTATTTTTCTTTCCGATTTGGACATCTACAACACTATCGATATAAGAGATTTCCGTTAATGGCTGCCGCAAATTAATATCTGTTCCCTCTGTGTCAATGACAAGCTGTACAGGTGCTAGTTCTCCAGGTGAGAAATTTTCTTCTATTAAAGTAAAGCCTTCACGTGATGGCATATCCTCAGGGAATGACGATAATAAGTCAAAAGTATACTGAATACGTGGTACGAATGCTACTAATCCACCTAGTAACAGTAAAGTTACAACAATGACAATCCATGGTTTATGCGTCACGAAGCGCCCAATTTTATGGCTGATTTTATGTGTTGGTTTGTGCTGTTTTTTACCCTTCTTATGAGCCATTTCCTCTGTTCGAGGTATGAATGGGAAGAAGGCGACGCGACCTATCATGACAAGAATTGCTGGAAGAACAACAAGTGCTGCAATTCCCATCACGAGTACGCCAAAGCTAAATGGAACTGCAAAGCGTTGGAATGCACCATAATGGGCAAGACTAAGAGTAGCTAGACCGATGACAACCGTTAAGGCACTCATCATAATTGCACCGCCAGATTCCTTTATAGCAAGCTTCATGGCAGTAGTCTTATCCTCAATATCAAATAATATCTCTCGGTACTTTGATATTAAAAATAAACAATAGTCTGTACCTGCACCAAAGAGTAATACAGTCATAATAGAGACGGCCTGCGAATCCTTATCTATCCATCCATGATCGGCCATGAAGCCGAGCGTTGGACTTATGACACCATAGGCAAGAACAACAACGATTAATGGAATAATAGCTAATAATGGTGAACGATAAATAATAATTAGTAATACTAAAACAAGGAGCACTGTTGCAATTAATAATTTCACATCAGCCTGAGAGAATAAACTGACAGCATCCGTAGCGATACCAACTGGTCCGGAATAACGCACATGAAGATCGCCACTAGCTAAGTTTTTATCTAGTTGGACATTATACGTATCCATTGTTTTTGTTAATGTTTTTAAACTTTCCCGCAATGCATCAGTAGCAACACCTTTTTCAAAGAAAACAGGCGTCACGATAGTCGTGCCGTTTTCAGAAGCAGATGCTACGAAGGCTTGTGGCGGCATTTTATCATAAGGTGGAATAAGAGTTTGGTTTTCTAAAGGTTTAGCTTTAAGCTCTCCGTAAATCTTTTGGATGGCTACGAAATCGTCGGTAGTTAGCCCACTTTCTCGATGCCAAACGAGTAATAATGGTGTGCCTGCTTCATTCGGAAATTGTTCTGCAATAATAGCCGCTGCTTGCTGAGACATTTCGCTCTCGGGTAAATTTTTACCAGATTCACTCTTGATACTATTAATCTGTGGCCAAGCAAAAGAGAGTACAACCACAAGTAAAACCCAAAAAACAAGGGCTAATAAACGACCCTTTTTACTTGCTACCATTGAGCCCCATTGCTCAAGTGGATGTTTTTTCATGGTAGGACCTCCGTTTCATGTAAGTAATTTTAATTATATATACTGGAAGGTTAATTAATCAATCAAATAAGAAATCTGAACATGTTATACTATCACTAAGAAGCATACTTATTAAGGAGGAAAACTTGTTGAAACAATCACCACGTGTTTTAGGAAGACCTCGCAATGACATCAATGCAAAACCCACAAAAGCTGTTGTTTTAGAAACTGCAACAAAGCTTTTTATAAAAGAGGGCTACAAAAACATTTCGATGGATGATGTAGCGAAAGCTTGCAATGTGACAAAAGCGACTATTTATTACTATTACCCTACTAAAGGGGAGCTATATACATCAGCACTAATTGAAATGATGAACAAAATAAGACAAGCTATTATACGAATTTTAGAACAGTCTAAACCTTTTAAAGAAAGGCTAGAGGAGCTTGTTGAAGTACATTTATCTGCAACCGTAGCTATTGACATGAAAAATTTTATGCGTGAAGCAACTATGAATTTATCCGAATCACAAATCTTAAAAGTTCATGCATCAGAAAATGAACTGTATAAAACGATCCAGCAAGCGATGCAAATTGAAATGGAAAAAGGGACGATTCACCAAGGAAACGCAGAATTTTTTGCACATACTTTTTTGTCTCTAATGACAGTGGGGTATTTTAAAGATGGAGAAGGGAATAGGTTATTTCAAACAGAAGCCATCGCTGCAAAAGAGATTGTAGATTTCTTCTGGAAATCTGTTGGAAAATAAATTCCTTCATTATATATAAAACATACTTATTAATAAAAACTTTTATGCTTGAATCCGACTTTAAAAGCTGTTGAAGATGAAGTAAGTATTATACGAACGATGGAGGGGAAGTTTAAATACAGAACGAACCCGGCTTAACAGTAAACAAGAGAGCAAGAGCAATTATTATTAAAGATCAAATATTTTGCAGAGACAATTTAAAAATTCAAGGTTGGAAATATTGTATTTTTTTACAGTAAGGACAAAAAGCAAGCGTAAATACAATATATAATTGACAAAATCAATGAATTTTGAAAAGATTGTCGAAATTGTGATTTAGCTCATTGAAATAATGTGCAAACAGTCTTATAATGGAGTTTGTAATGCACCAAGACAAGATAAGGATGGAATTATAATGCACTTTTTGCAAAATAAAGTTAACATTGTAATAACAAGTCATACGAATTGTTATCCAGCCCTTGAGACTGGTGAATGTGTAGATATACGCGCTGTAACGACTGTTAAGAAGTGCCTTAATGGTCTTTTTTACATGGAAGCAATAAAAAATTAAAAATAGTAATAGTGATGGCAAAGGAGAGTTCAAAATGTCAGAAACGAATAACCAAACACAGTCTGAACAATTAACTGTTAGTCAAGAACAATTGGATGTGCTAGATCAATTATTAAAGCCTGAGGTTCAGGAATCACTTACAACTTTAGTTGAACAATTACCAAAGTTAACTGAAATGATGACGTTATTAACAAAGTCATATGACTTTGCTCAAGCAGTTGCAACTGACGAAGTGCTTAAAAATGATACTGTTGGTGCTGTAACAGAAATGGCAGGTCCTGTAGTAGGCTCAGCTAAAAACCTTGCAGCTACTGCAATTGAAGCGAAAGATCGTGCTTCTGAAAGCCAAGAAGTAGTTGGTTTATTCGGTCTTGTGAAAATGTTAAAAGACCCACAAGTTCAAAGTGTTTTCCGTTTTGTTAATGCTTTCTTACAAGTAAACGCTGAACGTAAAGCTAAATAAGACTCGACTCGAGATATATTCAATTCGTAAGGACGGAGGATTAATTAATCATGTCAAAAGAAATCGTCATCTTAGGTGCTGGTTACGCTGGCGTTTTAACTGCATTAACAGCACGTAAGTATCTATCAGCTGATGAAGCTAAAATTACTGTAGTAAACCAATTCCCAACACACCAAATTATCACTGAACTTCACCGTTTAGCTGGAGGTACTATTGCTGAAGGTGCTGTTGCTTTACCACTTAAAAAAATCTTTAAAGGTTTAGATATCGATTTACAAATCGCTAAAGTAACAAAATTCAACGTAGACACTAAAAAAGTTGACCTAGATACTGGTTATACTTTAAATTACGATACTTTAGTAGTATCTTTAGGTAGCCAAACTGGATTCTTCGGTATCCCTGGATTAGAAGAAAACTCAATGGTACTTAAATCAGTGAACGATGCAAATAAAATTAACAAACACATCGAAGACCGTATTAAAGCATATGCACAAACAAAAGACGAAGCAGATGCGACAATCGTTATCGGTGGTGGCGGTTTAACAGGTGTTGAGCTTGTTGGTGAAATCGTGGACAACTTCCCGAAAATCGCAGCAAAACACGGTGTTAACTTTGCTGATCTAAAAATCAAACTTGTTGAAGCTGGTCCGAAAATCTTACCAGTACTTCCAGATGCACTTATCCAACGTGCTACTGAAAGCTTAACAAAACGTGGAGTTGAATTTATTACTGGCACTCCTGTTACGGGCGTTGATGGTAATGTCATCTCTCTTAAAGATCGTGAACCAATCATTGCCAACACACTTGTTTGGACAGGTGGGGTAGCTCCACTTCCACTAGTAGGTGAGTCTGGTCTAGCTGCAGACCGTGGCAAAGCAACAATTAACGAGTTCTTACAATCTACATCTCATGATGATGTATTTGTAATTGGTGACGCATCTGTTGCATTACCGGGCGACGGTGGACGTCCACTATACGCTCCAACTGCTCAAGTTGCATGGCAAATGGGTGAGTTCGCTGGCTACAACTTATTCGCACAATACAAAAACCAAGAGATGAAATCATTCTCAGCAATTAACTCTGGTACACTTGCAAGCTTAGGTCGCAAAGACGCTGTTGCGACTATTGGTGCTAGCAACACAGAACTTAAAGGCCTTCCAGCAACACTTATGAAAGAAGCGTCTAACATTCGCTATCTTACACACATTAAAGCGCTATTCGGCTTAGCATACTAAAAATAATACACCCTTATAACTGATCTTTTTAACAGTTGTAAGGGTGTTTTGTATTGTAACAGGTATCACTGTACCTGTTGACGGCGGTTTCATGGCGTATTCAGGTGTATAATGAATAATATTAAAATTCAGCTGGCATTAGATCGAATGGCGATAGAAGATTGTATTCAATTAGTGGAGACAACGGAAAAGTACATTCAGTGGATCGAAGTTGGTACAGGTGTCATAAAAGAATATGGCATGGCTGCTGTACGTGAGTTGAGTACACGTTTTCAAGGAAAGACAATTGTAGCGGATATGAAAACATGTGATGCTGGGAAACATGAAAGTATGCAGGCTTTCGAATCAGGTGCTACTATAACGACTGTTATGGGATTTGCTCCGAATGCGACAATCAAGCAATGCCTGGAAGTCGCTACTGAATACGGTGGAGAAGTTATGATTGATTTACTTGGCGTAGAAACAGCAAATCGGGTGAAGAAGATTTATGAACTAGGTGCGAGGCTTTTCTGTCTTCATGTTGGAAAAGATATGCAACAAAACGGCGAGCTAGTATCATCATCTTTATTTAAGTTAGTAGAAGGTTTAGAGGGTATTCGAATTGCAGCTGCAGGTGGAATAACTGAAAAAACAGTTTCAGATCTTCTTGTAGCAGGGGTGGAAATTCTTATTGTTGGTAGCTTTATTACTGGAAGTACTGAACCAGAGGCTAATGCCAAACTCTTTTCGGATGTAATTAAAGAAACGATCATTTAGCTTTGAATGAAAAATTGTATTTTTGAAGTTAGGTTATTAAAAAGCTTATAGTGCCAAATCCTTATGCACAACTGCGTGGATTAGAGAGTTTACGTTTCGATTGTATACTTTTATTAGACTGTCAGGTGAAATTGCAACTGTCTACAAATCGCGCTGTTTAATTATGCTACTTGCATTAGCATCCTAATATTTTAAGGGCATGAATCAATAGTGATATTGAAATCATGCCCTTTTGATAATTATATTAATGACGATGAACTTTGAATAATTCCCTCGTTGTTTTACGGATTAATCCTGGGAGAATGCCAAATGAATAAGGTTTATAAACTCTTTCTGTCCATTTATGCCCGTCTTTCCCGTAAACGCCCATAGTAACAGAAGGGATGTTTAATGCTTTTATTTTTTCAAAAGGTACAGGATAAAGTGCTTCCCATTCTGGAAAATTATCAAGCAACTCATATAACTCTTTTTCAGTGGCATGGATAGATAAGAAACTACCATCCGCTAAATAAGGGAAAAATCGTTTTACTTTAAACTGTTCACCAGTCTCATTTGCAACCTCAGCGACAACTTCTGTAATCGTTTGTTTTAATATTCTATCTTGCTCTTTATTATCTTTTAAATAATTGTGAGGCAAGAAAGGGGGAGCGAAAAATAAAATTACACGAGGTCTATGCTCCGGATCTGCTTTTTGAAGTGCATTCACTATCGCAAACGACTGTTGACGAGATTCCTTACCAACGTTTTTTTCTAAAGCTTCTTTAATAATGAAATCTGTATTGACGCCTCTTTCATTTAAATACGAAATAAATTCATGGTAAGTAACAACTTCTATATTCCATGCTAGATGATGCTTCGGTACTTTTGAGAACTCAACATATCTTTCATATTGTTTTTGTAAATATTTTTCTGCTTCTAAACTAGCTTGTTGCGCTATAGCTTTAAGTTTATCGATTACTTGATTTGGTGTTTCTTTATATAAAAAGTAATTAAAGTAGATATGACTTGTAGAAGCAGTTTGAACAGTATATGTTTCCTTTGTATCACGTTGATATAAGCAAGTAGGGGGGAGAATGGTTTCTCCTTCAATTTGCTCAGTCAATTCAAAGTTATTGTGAATACGTTCAGTAATTTTAGCTGCAATATAATTCGGATCGATACCGCTTAAAGTATCTCCTACATGAACTTCACGACCATAAATATGGAAAGAAGGGAGAAGCTTACCTGCTACACCTGTATAAATGTAACGATGTGGATCATTTCCATATAAAGGTGTTGTAAAGTCGGTATTTATAGCCATTAAAAAATCTAATTTTTCTTCTATTTTTAACCGGTTAAGTTCATCTAAAGCATCAATAATGCCGTCATGCTCAGACTCTTCTCCACCATTTAAAATAAGTAATAAGTTCCCTTCTAATTCTTCAAGATGATTGGAGAAATAAAGAGTATTAGCAATATGCACAGCAGCGCCGCTTTTCATATCAACAGCACCTCGTCCAAACATCCAGTCACCACTTAATGCATCATTTTGTACATCTGCATTGCCTTCATAAGTTTTAAAAAACGCCTCAAGCTGCTTTGCTGAAAAAGCATATTCCTTTAAGTTACCATAGTCTTCTATATCCACTGTATCAAGGTGTGAGTGATAGATAATTGTCTTTTTTGTTTTTTTTGGGCTTTGGACAAATGCAAAAAGGTTTTTGCGACCAATCGGATCATTTTTCACTCTAGTTGTCCAAAGAAGTGAAGGATTTTTTTGATAGTATGGGAAAGTTTGCATCTGATCATAAACAAAATCGATAATTTCCCCTTCACCCGCTGTCCCATTAATGCTATTAATATTTACTAAATCAATCGTTAGCTTTTCAATTTGCATTTCGATTGGTAATTGTCTCAGTTGTTGATTCATGAATAGTACCCCTTTTTTGTTCTACTAAATATCTTTTAAAATAATCATTGGTTATCATTTTTACTTCTTTGCTTAAGCATAAAATTGCAATCATATTAGGAATAACAACAAGCGCTAATAATAGGTCTAAGAATTTCCAAATGAATTGTAAGCCACCAATTGAACCGACGATAATAGCACCTAAATATACAAAGCGCATAAATAAAGAAAACTTGCTACCAAATAAAAACTCGGCTTGTTTTTCGCCATAAAATGCAATAACAAGAACGGTAGTAATTACAAGAACAAAGAGTGTAATGGATACAAATATACCTGCAAATTCCTTTCCGAAAACAGGAGTAAACGCTTTTGTTACCATTAATGCAGCATTTTCTGCACTTATTTCCTTCCAAGCACCAGAGACGAGAACGGCCAGTGCTGTCATTGTTGATACGATCATCGTGTCTACAATAACTTCAAATGCACCCCAGAAACCTTGTTTCGCCGGATGGACATTTTGGGCAGTCGAATGTGCGATTGGTGCAGTACCCATACCAGCCTCGTTAGAATATAGCCCCCTTGCTAATCCCCAACGAATTGCCTGAGCGACTCCTGCTCCAGCAAAACCACCGACAGCTGAGATAGGTTGCAATGCTGATGTGAAAATTAAACTAATCATTGCCGGAATTTCCTTGTAGTAGTACACAAGAATAATTGTTATCCCAATAATATAGAAAGTCACCATAAACGGTACTAATTTTTCAGTCATTCGACTGATAGATTTAATACCGCCATAAACGCCAAGATATACGATAATAATCATGGCAATACCTACAGCAATAGCTGGAATCGAAAATGATCCTGAAATAGACTTAGCAATCGAGTTTGTTTGAACCATTATACTTGCACCGATTTCAAGCATTAAGGCAAAAGCAAAGAATATGGCAACTTTATTCCATTTTAAGCCATTTTTCATGTAATACATTGGACCACCAACATATTCTCCCTGATCATTCTTTTCTCTATATTTCATTCCGAGAACAACTTCGGAATACTTAGTAGCTATACCAAAAATTGCTACAACCCACATCCAAAAAATAGCACCTGGTCCTCCAAATGCAATAGCTACAGGAACACCAACTAAATTTGCCGCACCGAGTGTGGATGCGAGCGCACTGGTAGTAGCTTGAAAGGGAGTGACAGTGCCTTCACCTTCATTGTTTTTCCGAAAAAGCTTCCCGAATGTTTCACTGAGTATATGAGGTAGCTTTATAAACTGAAAAAATCCTAAACGTATTGTGAAAAAAATACCCCCAAAAACTAGAATAGACATCATTGGTATACCCCAAAGAAAATCTGTAATCTTTGTAATAAAATCCAAGTGTAATTCCTCCCCTTACCTTTGTTTAAAACGCTTACAAGTTTTATATTCCACTATGCGAAATTTAATCCGTATAGTGGAATATAATTTATCATATAAGAAAAGTAATAAATCGTCAATTTAAAAAATTCGGACTCTTTTTATGAATTAATTGGACGGTATAGCTATTTAAATAGATAAAAATTCGTTAAAATGAATTGAAGGAGGAATAGCAATGATTCAGTCAATTGAGAGAGCGATGATGATAATAAATGTGCTAGCAGAGCATCCTAAGCGATTCTTTTCAGTTCAAGAAATTTTTAGTGAGACAGAGCTGCCAACTAGTACTATTTATCGATTGTTATATACATTAGAAACTTTTGATTTAGTGGAAAGAAATGAAGAAAAAAAAGAATTTCGATTAGGCTATACATGGCTACAACTTGGAATGAAAATGTACCATGACACTAACATTAGAGAAAAAGCACATCCGTTATTAGAAGAGCTTGCTTATAATGTTCGTGAAACAACATATTTAAACATTCCAAAACAGTTTACTTCTATTATCATTGATCGAGTAGATAGCCCTAAGAATGTTCGCATTATAGATATGATTGGTGAGAAGATTCCTTATCCTATTGGAGCAGCGAATAAAGTCTTACTTGCTTTTTCAAAGAAGGGAATACAAACTCAATTTCTTGAAAAAATAGATGAGCAAGATAGGGAAGAGCTAATTGAGCAGCTTTATCATATTAAAGAAAAAGGGTACTCAATAAGCTATGGTGAAAAAACGAAGGGAACTGTGTCAGTTGCAGCACCAGTTTTTGATTTGGACGGGGAACCGATAGCAGCGATTAGTGCAGAGTGCTTCGAATATGATACAGATGTTGAAAAACTAGATAGTATAGCTAAACAAGTAACACAAACAGCACATCTTCTTTCTCATGAACTAGGGCATACGTAAATAGGTCTTTCCAGCTTTGGGAAAAGACCTATTTTTGTTTGCCTTTTGAAAAGCTGTATCAATTCTAGTCAGTAAGCTTAGAAATATTTCTATAAAATCGGGCCTTTGAAGGTCGAACATTAAAAATTAGCAGTATAGTTGCTACTACAAACATGATGATGGCTGCAAATACAACAACATATCGAATAGATATAAATTCAGCCGTAATTCCAAAGATGGCAGTCATGATAATAATGAACAAGGCTTCTACAAAACCATAGATACTTCCTATTCTCCCCATGCTATCGACAGGAATATTGTTTTGATAAAAAGTATAGAAGCCCGTATTGGCAAAGGCTGTCGCGAAGGACAAAATAAAGCATCCTGAAGAAGCTATAAGAAACGTATAAGAAGAAGTGAAAGTTAAATAACCTAATGCTGTTAGTAACGAACCCATTCCTATAAGCCAAGCGGTGGGGATTTTTTCAACGATTGCTGTATTCAGTAAAGAACCAACCAATATACCAGCACCTGCTATGCTCACTAAAACACCGTATTCACCTTCGGATAATGAAAGTATTTGAGTAGCAAAGGCAGCCTCTAAAGAATCCGTCGCGGTCATCATGACAAGCATCGCACTAAATAAAAAATAGATCATCATAATGTACGGATTTTTAAGGCTAAATCTTATAACAAGCTTCCAATCATTGAATAATACCTTGTAGGAAATTTTCTCATCTGCTTTACTAGCCAGCTGTTGATTGGCTTCAACATTAGGCATACCTAATGTAATACAGGCTGATAAAAATAAAGCAATGGCATTCAAGTAAATTGCCATAGTAGGCGTTCCAATCGTAAACAGCAGTCCTGCAATGGCTGGACCGGTTATGAATGCACCAGAATCAAGTAGGCTACGAAGCGAGTTAAAACGTTTTCTTTGTTCAATTGGTATCAATTTCGTAATGTAGGTCATGGAAGTCGGATGATACATAGAGCTAGCTATTGTAATAACAAAGACCAAGAAATAAATCCAAGTTAAAGTAGAAAAGAAAGGTAGTATGACAATTAGTAAAGATTGAAAGATATTGAGCACAATCATGAGATATTTTTTATTTAAACGATCTATCAAACTACCGGACCAAAAATTGGCGAAAAGTGTAGATGACGCTCTAACGATATATAAGCCAGATACAGCTAGAGCTGATCCTGTGAGATTTAAGACAATAAGATTTAAAGTTATAAAATATATCCAGCTTCCAACGCTGGAAACGCCAATACTAAACAATAATATAGCCGGATAACGCCACGCTTCTATTAATTTATTCATGCTCATATAAATTCCTCCTTGTAGTCATTACAAGTAACTAAACAAAAAAATCCCACCCCCAAGACGATTTGTCTTAGGGACGAGATTGTGGAATTTATATTCACGCGGTGCCACCCTAGTTTACTATTATGTCACCATAATAGCCTTTTCAGTACGGCATAAACACTTATGCGTATACTGTTACTCTGTAACGGGAGTTCCCGTCGCACCATCATTCAACTAGAAATCCAATGCGCTACTCAGAGGCTTGTTTCAATAATTCGTTCTTACTCGTTTTCAGCAACCCGAGCTCTCTGGGAAGAACAGCCTTATTTACTCTTCTCTTCAATGTATTTTTGATAGTGTAGCATAATTATTCTTTGCAGAAAAGTCTTTTTTCTGTTTATTTCGAAAGTTTGGTCAAAGCTTTTTTTCTAAGCGATATTCTTTTTACGATCGTATAAGCCAAATAGGGACTACCCTAAGTGTTTGAGTCACTTTTAGGGCAATCCCTTGAATAAAAGCTTATTTAGTAGGCTCAACGATGATGCCATCATAAGCTGCTTTATAAATAGTGTATATATCCGCTTTTGAAAGTGGCATCGGACTTCGAGCCAAAATACGTCGTTGCTCGATACCATCGTTTGTTAAACCTTCTAATGCTTCTTTTGGAATATTAAACCCTTTGAGGGAAGAAGGTATATTTACATCTTCAACAAGACGTTTTAATTCTGCTACACATTTATAGGATGCCTCTTCTTGTGAAAGGTTTGTAGAGCTAAACCCCATGGCATCATATATGTCCTTCATTCGTTTTTCACAGCTTTGACGAATATATCCCATTACATAAGGTAGTAATACGGCATTAGAGTCCCCATGTGCCAGGTGGAATTGACCACCTAAAGGATAGGCTAGTGCATGTACACCTGCGACACCTGCATTGAAGAACGCTAAACCAGCGAGGTAGCTACCATAGCTCATGTCAATACGCGCCTGTTTATCATCACCATGTGCAACAGCTGTACGAATAGAATTACTAATAAGACGGATGGCCTGTAATGCTAAAGCGTCTGAAACAGGGCTAGCATTTTTTGAAATATAAGCCTCTACGGCATGAGTAAGGGCATCGACTCCAGTAGCTGCGGTTACTTTTGGTGGCAGAGAGATTGTCAATGCAGGATCGACAATTGCCACATCTGCAAGGAGATTGTCATGTGTTACAACGTCCTTTGTCGTCTCTAACGACAGCACAGAGATATTAGTGATTTCTGAGCCAGTTCCTGAGGTTGTAGGAATTAACACAGTTGGCAGTCCTTTTTCTGTAATTTGAAGAGTACCAGTTAGATTTAGGTAATCTGCAACATTCCCTTTATGTGTAGCAAGGACTCCAGCTAATTTCGCTAAGTCTAGTGCGCTTCCTCCGCCGACACCAATGACCATATCAAATTGATTGTCACGAGTATAGGCTACTAATTTTTCTCCAATAGCTAATGGGGGCTCTGGTACAACATCTGTATAAATCTCTGTTTTATATCCTGCTTGTTGTAAAGGATTAACAACCTGATTAGTTAAACCAATATCCTTTAAAAAAGGGTCTGTAACGATTAAGATTTTTTCGGCATTGAAGCGTTTTATTTCTTCTAATAAATGAGATAATGCACCCCAGCCTGTATAGCTAATAGGGGCAAAGGTAATTTTTTCAGACATAGTTGTCCAACTCCTTATTGTTGATTCCAGACGACAAGTTTAGTTTCTGTCATTTCGTGAATTGCATATTTTAAGCCTTCCTTACCTGTACCGCTTTGCTTAACACCACCATAGGGCATTTGATCAACGCGATAGGTAGGAATGTCATTAATGATAACTCCACCAACCTCTAGCTGCTTTGAAGCGGTAAACGCAGTTTGAATATCCTTAGTAAAAATACCTGCTTGTAAGCCAAAATTAGAATCGTTTATAGCTAAAATACCTTCTTCAATAGAAGCGATGCGATTTACAATAACAATAGGTGCGAATACTTCCTGACAGGAAACCTTTAAGTTTGATGCAACATTCGTTAAAATAGTCGGCATAAATACGCCGTTCTCAATTTGACCGCCTGTCACAATCTCAGCGCCATTTTGAACAGCCTCCTGTACCCAATTTAAAGCCCGTTCTTGTTCGTTTGGATGAATCATGGCAGAAATATCTGTATTTTGTTCGAGCGGGTCGCCTATGATTAATTCCTTCGTAAGAGCAGAGAACTTGTCGATAAATTCATCAAACAATTCATCTACAACATATGCTCTTTGTAAGGAAATACATACTTGACCTTGATTTGAAAATGCACCCATTACACACTTTGGAACGATGTCGTTTAAATCGACATTGCGATCAATAATGAGTCCTGCATTTGACCCAAGCTCTAAGGCAACTTTTTTCAAGCCCGCTTTTTCACGAATGCCTATTCCAACTGAGGGGCTACCCGTAAAAGTAATCATTTTTATTTTACTGCTCTCTACAAGGGCATCACCGACTATTTTTCCGCTACCAGTTACAACAGTAAAGGCTCCTTTAGGCAAGGCAGTTTGGTCAATAAGTTCAGCTAAAAAAAGAGCAGAGAGTGGTGTTTGTGAGGCAGGCTTTAACACAATTGTATTTCCCGATGCAATCGCTGGTCCTACTTTATGAGCTACTAAATTTTGCGGGAAGTTAAATGGAGTGATCGCTCCAATTACACCTAATGGCTGTTCAATTGTATAACCAAAGCGACCAGCCCCATTTCTTGCAGCATCCATCGGAATCATCTCACCTGTTAGGCGTTTAGCTTCTTCAGCAGCGAATTTATATGTTTCAATTGTGCGATCTATTTCATTTAATGCATATTTCAAAGGTTTGGCTGCTTCGAGAGAAATGATACTAGCTGCCTTTGTACGATTTTCTATCAAGAGCTGCGCAAGCTGTTCTAAAATAGAAGCTCGTTCAAAGGCTGTTAAGGCAGCCATTTTAGCATTTGCAAAATAGGCTGCATCGATTGCCTCTTGTACTTCTTCGCGTGAAGCCTGTGGTATTTCTGCAATAAGCTCCTTTGTATAAGGAGAGTGGAGATCTGCAAACTTATTAGCAGTTTTCCATTCACCATTTACATATAATTGTTTTTTCATCTAATCATCCTTTCAAATTAGACTTCCTTTACTGTCTTTGGTTGATCTTTTGTAAATGTTTTATCTACTTCGCCTTTGAAAAAGTCTTTGCCATAAATCAATAAACATAATACTATTCCTACTGCGAATGCCCATGCAGCCCCTTTAATACAAAGAACAGCTGCAATAATTCCGGCAATTCCTAAATCTGTTTGGCTACGCGCCTCTAAAATACCCACTTTTACACTTACATACCCTTGAATTAATAAAGTTAAAGCTAGAGCAACACCTAATATCGGTTCTACTAAGCTGACGATTGGTAATAGTAATAAACCAGTGTTTGTTCCCCAACGGAAAGAGCCAATACCACCAAAGAAAGAATCCATCGCCTTGCGCCCTTTTTTATAGCGCTCAATCATTACTACTTGCATAGCTGACCATGTTGGACCGCACATCGTTACATCTGGACCGAGAATACTCATAAAAGAATTACGCATACCAAAAATTAAATGTGCTCGACTTGGACTATAACTTAACTTTTCATCTGGACGAGCAGCAGCGCCATCGTCTACTAGTACTTTATTTTGTAATACATCACCAAATAAAACGATATAGGCTGCCAATACGGTAGGGAGACCGCTAATAAACATCATTAGTGGCGGTAGACCTAAGCCAAAGATTGTGTATTCATTCCAAAGTGTTATAAAGTCAGGTGAAGAAAAACCGAACTCAATAGTTGGCCATGGAGCCTCGCCAAATAAAGGTGCTACAATAACTGCGATAATGATTACAGGGAAAATTCCTAGCTTAGCAACGGTTGACCAAAACGCGTTTCTTTTATGAAAAACAGCAAAATGCTTTGAAAATAATAAATAGAAGCCAATGCCAATTGCTATAGAGATTGTCCATGGAAACGTTTCAAAGCGTCCGCCGACTTGGAAGACAGAAATAACAGCCGCAAGTCCAGCACCGAGAATAATTCCTGATTTCATAGCTGCTGGGATAAGCCGTACTACACGCTCTGCTAATCCAGTGGCACCAAGAAAAATGGAAAGTAACCCGAGTGTCATCTGAAAGGCTATAAGAGCATGGACTCGCTCAGGACCTTCAGGGAATTGTTGACAATACAAAGTGATTAACGGAATAGCTGGAGTGATCCAACCAGGAACCGCTGGATCTCCTAATAGATGATGTGTTAAATAAAATAACCCGTTTAGTACAATAATGGCTAATGCAACCTCAAAAGGCATACCTAAAAGAGATGTTAATAATGGAATCGCCGATAAATCTACGGCACACATTAGTAATCCTTGCACATAATCTGGCCACTCAAAACGATAGTGAATAAAAGGCAAGCGAATTTTAAAAGGACCCGCTGGAATATAAGGTGATTCCTCGCCATATTCGCGATTTTTCCATTTCATAGAATATTTCTCCTCCTAAATGTGATAATTAACCCCTTTATTAAAAGCAAATGAAATGTAAGAAAACCTCCTTAAGAATATAATGAATACGTAACCATTTCGGCTCAAAAAATTTTGATGCGCCACACTTATAATGAATGCGTAACCATTTAAGTAATAAAAAAATGATATGGTTACGTATTCATTTAGTAATAAAATATAAAACAAACTCTATTAAAAGTTTGTTTTATATTTTCCGAGTAGTGCTTCTATCAAACACTTTAACAGACTCCGTAATTTTTACGCAACTATTTTTTTTATTTTCAATCATTTCAATTAATTTTTTAATAGCTAGAAATCCTAAATTTTGTTCTGAAATACTACCTACTGTTGTTAACTGTATGGCCCCATGCTGACTTAATTCAACATTATCGATACCAATGATGCTCAGTTCATTAGGAATCGAAATATTACTACGCATTGCGTCATCCAATAAATTAAGAGCTAATGAGTCAGCGCCAGCGCATATAGCGGTAGGGGGATGAGGGGTTTCTGTTAATGTTTGAAAAGCCTGTGAAATGCTTACTTTGGAAGTATCAGTATTAAATATATATGAATCTTTAATTTCGATTTTCGCATCTTGTAGTGCCTGCATAAAACCTAGGAATCTATTATTAAACGTACTTACTGTTAAAGGTCCACCGACCCATGCAAGTTGTTTATGTCCAAGTTCAATAATGTGCTTGGCTGCTAAATATCCTGCTTCAAAATTATCAATTTCTACAAAGTATTCATTATTTTTATGTTTACGGTTATATGTGATAAACGGAATATTCATACGCTTTAATTGCTCAAAGAAGGGGTCATCGATTAAAATACACGATAATACAATTCCATCTACTTTGTGCTCTATAGCAGTTGCATAAGCCTCTGAAAGATTTTTATCATTTACAAATTGTACATTTACACGGTAACCCATATCATTTGCATAATTCACAATAGCCGTAGTCGTATCAACAAAGAATGGATTGTGTAGTGGACCCGAAAGTAATACGATGGTGCCAGTTTTATTTTGAACAAGTGATCGTGCATGAGCATTAGGAATATAGTTAAGCTCATCAATAGCTTTCATTACTTTATCGAGAGTAGGCTTTTTCACCAAATGAGGTGTATTTAAAACGCGAGAAACAGTTGTTTGAGAGACACCTGCATATTTTGCAACATCTTTCGATGAAACCAATAAAATTCCTCCTTCTTACAAATGACTACGTATACATTTAACTATACAGTGAATAACGCTCAGTGACCATGCTTAAATGAGTAATAGAAGATAAAGAAAGCAAGTAGGGGTTCAATATTTTTTTTGATTTTATAAAGTCTATCGTTAAAGTGTTCCGATAAATGTGAGAAACATTCCGATAAGCTTTGAAATTGTTCCGATAAATTCAAAAATTATACCGATAAATCGTGAAAAGGTTCCGACATTTTTATTGAAGATAAGCTTTAAGCCCTGTTAATAGTGACTGACAAATGATGACTGACTCTACTGTATGATTTGTTATTTCAAGAGAATGATCAGCGTTTTCTACAATAGCAAGCTTATGTGAAGAAAGTTGTTCTAATCTTTCTTTAGAGTAGTGAGGGTCAGCTGTACCGATTGCTAGAAATGCCTGCTTCACAAGCAAATTTTTCATAACATGATCAAGTGACAGCAGCGGTGTTAAAAGCACATAGTGAGAAGGGACAGGTGAAGACTGTTGCATATAAAAATCTATGATAGGCAATGTCCCAAGTGATTTACCTATGTATACAGCTTTTGTATAAGATTTTGTACTTAAAATATATTCTACGATAGGATTTGCTGCATTAAAAACTGTTTCTGAAATAGCTTCTGGCTCCTGTCCGAATTGCTGCGGATCAAATGCATAGCATACCTGTACCACATCATAGCCAAGCTCTAGCATCAGTGCAGTGGAATAATAAAGAAGAGGTTTTTCATAGGTATAGCCTGTGCCAGAGAACATAAAACACACTTTGTCGCTAGTGCTATCAAAGTAATTGTATGCAATGCCATTATGTTGTTCTTTTCTTGGTTTGATTTTCATGGAAATACACCCATTTCTTTAATATTTATTCTATAATCTTACTATAACAAGGAGGATGAAATTTATGAAGGCTGTTATCATCAATGAGTTTGGAACTTCTGATGTTTTAAAGTACGTGGAATGCCCAAAGCCCACTATTTCGGCAGGGGAAGTATTACTACGCACGACATATACGAGTGTGAATTTTGCCGATATTAAAAACAGAACAGGAAATAAAGCAAAAGCGATTTTTCCGATGATACTTGGTTTAGATGTCGCTGGTGTAGTTGAAGAGTTTTTTGATGAGAACAGTGATTTTAAAAGGGGGGACCAAGTTATTGCATTCCCGAAAAATGGAGCCTATGCAGAATATGTGGTGGCGAAAGAGCAGCTCGTCTTTAAAATTCCAAATGATGTTCCTTTGGAAAAGGTAGCTGCTGTGCCAACGGTTTCATTTCTATCCTATCTTTTGACACATCAAATAGCTCCAATTAGTACAAATGATAGCGTATTAATTCATGCTGCATCTGGTGGGGTTGGGACAATGCTTATTCAAATGGCGAAGAAGCTAGGTGCCCAAAAAATTATTGGCACGGTTAGTGATATGAAAAAGGCGAAAATTGCCTATGAGCTAGGCGCACATCATGTACTGACATATGATAATTTTAGTGCTCAAGTCAATGAACATACAGATGGTCATGGTGTTAACATTATTTTTGACTCAATTGCAGGAAATATTACGGAAGAGAGCTTTAACTGTTTAGCTCCGTACGGTACGCTAGTGCAATTTGGAAATAGTGGTGGCAAAGCCGGAAATATAAAAACATCTGATTTACATAGTAGCTGTCGCAATGTGAAAGGCTTTAGCTTAGGAACGACTCGAGCTTCTAAGCCAGAAATGCTACAACAAGTTGCGCAGGAGATGTTTACTTTATTGAAGGATGAAAGCTTCCAAGTACCAATTGCTAATATTTTTAAATTAGAGGACATGCAGAAAGCCCATGAATTAATGGAAAGTCGCCAGCATCAAGGGAAAATTTTAATTAAAATATAAATAATCAAACCCTGTATAGATACACGCTATACAGGGTTTTGCTTTAGTTCTTGTAACAAAAAAACAACGTCGTTGAGTAGAAGGGCAAAATCAAGCCCCCTCCAGCAAATCCAGCAGGTGCTTGGGAAAAGAAAAGGCAAGTGCACTACTTGAAAAAATCCATCTTATTGATTCAACCACCATTTCTTTTTGTTTCAGCCAGTATCAGTGAATGAAGTAACAACGAATGTGGACAACTGTTTTGATTGGCTGCATTACTATCCAAATGTTAGGGGTTTAATAATTAAATCTTTAGAGAACAGGGAAGAACGATCAACTATTATGCAGGCTGTAAATAAAGGGAATCTTGGCGAGTACCTTGAAAATGTCGTAGTAGATATCAATATTGAGAAACGATGAAAAGATGACGCCAATGAACTGCGCCCCAATTGTTAGACACATCTAACAATTGGAGGTGCAGTTTTTTATGGTTAAATATACTGCAGAAAA
>NZ_LIYL01000064.1:0-75843 GCF_001278875.1 Lysinibacillus sp. FJAT-14222
TGTACGTTTGGATTTTTTTGAAGTTGTAGTATCTGTTTTGGTGAAAATATAATTTTACTCATAGTAGCCCCTAGTTCGTCCTTTAATCTTAAAAGTCTAGTATATAAAAAATACCCGCAGTTAGCACACTCTTTTTCAAGTGTCCTAACTACAGGTACCATATTATTTCATACTCCTCCCAAATTGCTTATTGTTTTTTCCCACGAATCTGTTGCTTTACTTCTTCCGTGTCTGTATCACTATATACTTTTGTACCTACCCCACCATTTTGGGCTAGCAGTTTTTTCACTTCATTATAAGATAAACCGGCCTCTACATTTTTTCTTTTTACTTCATTAATATCTGTTCCAGCAGAAGTAAACTGAGCTTCATTATGGTCAGTCATGCAAATCCCTACCTTCTATAATTCATCAGGCTGCATTTCGATTAATTCATCGCCTTCTCTTTTCACTTTTTTATTAAGCTCTTTAATCGGTATAGCATCCACTGTTTGCATATCTTCATGTAAATCGAAAAGACTAATAGTATCTGATTCGACCATATCTGGTTTGTTCTTGCTAGCTAAATTCATAAATATTTTTTTCTCATGCGGTACGTTTTCTATGTCCATCATTTCACCCTCCTTTATCTATAGCGTGTGCAATGTTGGACAAATTATGTGCCTTTCGTTTTCGCACTTTTATCGATGCGGTGATATTCAGATATTTGAATGACCCGAACATTTCTTGTATGCAGCTCATGATACATCCCTCTACTATCTGTAAAGGATATATACTGATCTCGTTCGCTTCGAACTAATGCCTCTGCTTTTTCCTGTGAATCAATATGAATAAATCTTCTAACATAATGCATTTCATCAAAGAAATAAGTAATTTTAAATTCTTTCATTATAAATAGCTCCTCGATTACTGGATATGGTTATTTACTGCTTATCATATCCAACTAACTGCAGTTGCTATCCTTATGAAAATATTAAAGGTTTTTTCTATATCTTCGGCATAATCTGTATTAAAGCAAAACAATTATTTCATTGGAGGTGAAGATTTTGATTCATACAGTTAAAGCAGGCGAAACCTTGTCTCAAATAGCTAGAAATTATCGTACGCCGTTATCGTCAATAATTGCTGCAAATCCTGGGATAGATCCGAATGTACTTTATATTGGTCAACAAATTGTTATACCTGGGTTTCCTAACCCAAATACAATCCCTTATAGAATAGATATTTCTACTGAAAATCGATGGCTACGGTTATATAAGGATAATATTCTTCAAAAGCAATACCCGATTGCAGTTGGTAGGATGCTACATGGTACACCTACTGGCAATTTTATAATTATTAATAAGGCTCCAAATCCTGGTGGTCCGTTTGGGACAATGTGGATGAGTTTATCTAAAGAGCATTACGGTATTCACGGAACTAATAATCCTAGCTCAATCGGTCATGCTGTTTCACGAGGCTGTATTCGCATGCATAATCAAGATGTCGAAGAGCTTGCAAGCATTGTCCCAATCGGCACTGGAGTTTTTATTCATCCTTAAAAATCAACAAGGCTATCTCATAACAAGATAGCCTCATGTTGTTGAAACATGCCAATGAAATTAAAGGTGTCATGTTAAATAAAGTATGACCCTTCGTCAAAACGAGGGGGTGATTTCCGTTCCGGCTGGGCGCTTTGTAGCTGCCGCTTTGCTTTCGCTACAGAAAACATTTGTTGTTGTTGTTGCTGTCGCTTCGCTTTCGCACAGATAAAACATTGTTGCTGTCGCTTCGCTTTCGCACAGAGCAAAGCTTCCTGGGGGCGTCCGATGAGCCGCTTTTGTCGCTGCCGCTACGTTGCACTACGCTTTCGCGCAGAAAACATCCGCTTCGCTGCAGGGTCTCAGGCCAACAGATGTTTTTTGCGCGAAAGCCACCGAGGTTGGTCACGAAGGCGTTATCACAGGATGTGATGCTTTTAGCCTTCGTTCCTCTATTGCTGATCCCCAAGGAGTCACCCAGCCTCCACTCCAATCAACCAATTCACATAGTGTTTGTTTTTCAACACTCTTAAAATAACCTCTTAGTGCAAATTAACCTTCACCTCTAGATTGTGCAAGCTTCGATAAATAGTATTGCTCCTCTCTTAGCATATGATCTGCCATTGGAGCTGTGAATGTTCCTAATACTTCAGCACTTAACTCCATTTCTTCTAATTCACGTAAAAAGATTTTAAATAATTTCATCTCTATTTCTACATCTTGGTTAAAGCGATTCAATGCGGGGAATGCGTCTATATTTGAACGCAAATATCCAGTAAGCTCTACCGCTTTTAAATAAAATTGTTCAAAATGTTGGGCAAAGGTCGTACTTTTTTGCCTCAATCTTCTTTCTACTCCATCTAAATCGTCATGAATGATCCCTGCATGTCCTGATGCATCTAAAAGCCAGACTAAGTGATGATGTAGCTCATGAAAGATTGGCGGGACTTCGCCTTTCTTTAAGTAGTTAAGAACATTTTGATATTCCTCTAATTCATTCACCATATGGTTGACAAAGGAAGGCGGTAGATGAATATTAATATTTCCTGTTAATTGACGTCTGAGGATAAGAAATTTAAATTGCTTGAACTGTTCCACAGACTCGTCAACAGTAAGTGAAAAGGAAACTGCATTAGAAGCATCAAGCGAATTAACATAGGCAAGAAGCTGAGAAAATTGATGAATAAATGAGCTCGCTCTTTTAATATCCTCTTTCTCCGATGGATACAATGAATCATGAATAAATTGTCCGTGATCTCTTAATATCCCTAGCCAAAACCTATGTTCAAATACTGCATGCTGAACGTAATTCGACAAACAGTCACATCTCCTTTGTTCTATACGATTCCTCTATTCTATTCTTCTTGAAAATCTAATATTAATGTTCGGGTGAAAATTCAATCTCCCACTGTCTTTTCGTATAGGATGAAACGCTTAAAGCTATACTACATAATGCTGAAGCAACGAAACAAATTCAAATTTCATTTAAAGGTGCATCTATAGTAGTTGACCTTAAAAATTAGGAGGGGATATGCTTGTCCACAAAAGACAATACATTATCTATTTTCGCCTTAGGTGGCATTAATGAGATTGGCAAAAATATGTATGGAGTGCAGTATGCAAACGATATTATAATTATCGACTGTGGTGCTAAGTTTCCAGACGAAAGCTTACTAGGTATTGATTTAATAATCCCTGATATTACGTACTTACAAGAAAATAAAGAAAAGATTAGAGCCTTAATTGTGACACATGGACATGAGGATCATATTGGTGGAATTCCTTATCTATTAAAAAAAATAAATGTTCCGGTTTATGCGACGCGTTTTACGCTTGGCTTAATCGAGTTAAAGCTAAAAGAGCATAAGCTTTTAAGAGAGACCGATTTAATAGAAATTCATTCCGATTCATCATTAAATTTCGGACAAGCTGATGTTAGTTTCTTTAGAACGAGCCATAGTATACCTGATTGCTTGGGGATCGTTATTAATACACCTGAAGGAAATATAGTGCACACTGGCGATTTTAAATTTGATTTAACGCCTGTAAATAATCAATTTGCAGATATTCATAAGATGTCTGAAATAGGATCAAAAGGCGTACTGGTGCTTATCTCTGAAAGTACGAATGCTGAACGACCTGGGTTAACTCCATCAGAGCAGCTTGTCGGTAATCATATTGAGGATGCATTTTTACATGCCGAACGCAAAATCGTTATCTCCACTTTTGCTTCTAATGTTAATCGCATACAACAAATTGTAAATGCAGCGATTGCTACAAATAGAAAGCTTGCATTACTTGGGCGTAGTATGGTGAATGTTGTAGATGTGGCACTTGAGCGAGGATATTTAGACGTTCCAGAGGACATGTTAATTGATGCTCGTGAGGTTAAATATCTCCCACCTGAAGAAATTGTTGTACTCTGTACGGGTAGTCAGGGTGAGCCATTAGCTGCACTCTCTCGCCTAGCAAATGGCAACCATCGCGAAGTAAAAATTTTGCCTGATGACACAGTTATTTTTGCCTCATCGCCTATTCCAGGGAATGAGAAGAGTGTTTCACGAATCGTTAACAACTTATTCCAACTAGGTGCAAAGGTTATTTATGGCTCCTCCAGCCACACAGGTATGCATGTTTCAGGACATGGTTATCAGGAAGATTTAAAACTAATGCTTACACTAATGAAACCCAAATTTTTCATTCCGATTCATGGTGAATTTCGTATGTTACATCAACATCGTTTGCTAGCTGAGTCCGTTGGTGTCATAAGAGGACATACGTTTATTGTGAAAAATGGGGATGTTGTTGATATTGAAAATGCAATGGCTAGACAAACACGTAAAATTCCATCAGGTGATACGTATGTCGACGGTATTGGTATCGGTGAAGTCGAAGGAATTGTCTTACGCGATCGCAAACAGCTTTCAGAAGACGGTATGCTTGTCATCGTTTTAACACTAAATAAGGTAGAAGGTTCCCTTATTTCAGAACCTGATACAATTTCACGAGGCTTTGTTTATGCCAAAGACTTTGAGGACCTTTTGAACAAAGTAAATATTCTCGTCAAAGAAACCGTAAATGAGCTCCAGGAAGAAGGTAAGCAGCAAATACATGTCTTAAAAAGAGAGATCAAAAGAGCTGTCGGCCAATATCTTTTTTCACAAACAAAAAGAAAACCAATGATTTTACCTATAATTATCGAAATTTAAAAAAGTCGGTGTGAGGGATTTTTCCCCTTACACCGACTAAATTCATTGTATCTCGCCTTAACTACCCGTAAAATCAGTGAGGATGAAGAAAACCCCTCTGATTAAAGTTTCACTTTATGGATTGCTCAATCTTCTTTAAAAGTCCTGGCTCTTGTATTTCTTTATAGAGCTCACCCTTGGAAAATTTTATGAAGCATAACATTGTAAAGATACTGAACCTGATCAAATCCATGATGTAAATTTTTCGAGTGATTTTCTATCTGCATCGAAAAATTGTCAAAATGCTGTGGTAGCCCCTCTACCGCTGTCATCAATGACTCTTTATTTTTTAATAAAAGCTGAATCGTATTTAAAAGTCTTACCATTTTAAGTTGGATATCAATCATCGGAACATCAATGGGTATATGGTGCAAATGATGCCATTCTTTATACCATTTGAGAAAGTGAAATAAATAATCACTTAAAATAATTGTTTCATTTGGAATAATAGCCACGACATCATTTGCAACACATACTTCATTTTCACATTGATATATATATTTATTTGTTTCCCTCAATTTAGCTTTAGTAAGAATGATGGTTTTAGCCGGTACTGGTGCATACTTAAAATCTTTTTTAAATGTAATATTAATCTTTGGTATTTGTTCAATATCACCATTTAGCATTAACTGTTTTAAATATTTTGCTGTAATTAAGGGTAATCCGACATTTGTAAAATTCTTCTTCATCGGTACTATTTTCCCCTTTTCTATTTTAGCAACTTCATCTAATCGATAACGCTTTACCATGCCTGAATCCTCCATCCTTAACTTAGTTATATATACTCTAAAACAAGCCACTGACGAATCATCAACACTGTTTTCCATAAGCCTTTTCTCTTAAAAAAACTTCCCACTAATAATTGTACCATTTTACAGTAACATTATCCCTATTATACCACTATAATAGTATAGGCATTTTTAATGTTTTTCACTAGCTTTTTACATAGAGGTGAATCATATGTCAGACTTTTTAAAGCTAGTAGGTGAACAACTCCGTATTATTAGGGTATCCAAGGGGCTTAGTCAGGAAGAAGTGGCAGAAAGAACAGGGAAGTTAGGTTTTAGTAAAGGACGAATCTCAAATATTGAGCATGGGCAATCTAATATCACATTGAGCACTTTAGAAACGCTGATAAAAGCATTAGACATTGCCCCTGAGGAGGTTTTTAACTTTCAAAAATTATCTGGTGTTACTGATATTGAAGAAAAGAACCTTGTGCTTGACATACATCGATCAGTATTAAGGGAGCGCAATTTAGACGAGGTAAAATACGTAGTACGTATTACGAAGGATTTTTTAGATACTATTGATTCACAATCAAAGAAAAACAGCTCCAATAATCAATGACGTTGGAGCTGTTTTGACAGCCAGCTAGAAAATATTTTTCGATAATTCTTGATACACTGCCAGTTGTATTGATTAACCATTTTTTATCCATCCTAATTAATTAGAAGTCTGATTCCCGCTACGGGCTACTCGCTTTCCTGCGGGAAGCTTTGCTCTGCGACGAAAGCGAAGCGACAGGAGCACTTGAGTAGCCCTACGCCAATCAGTTAAAAATGGCAATATATTTGTCAAAATAGCAATAAAAAAATCCTTTTATCGCTCAATAATAAACCTATTTTTTCCTAATCAACACAGCTAATACACTGCTTTAATACGATTAATCTCCACCTCCATATGGCATATGTTTTAACAAATGTCTATGATGAGCCTATTTTATAATGGTGGCATGTCATTGTTTTGACCATAAAAAAATCCATTTAGTCTAAAACCAAATGGATCTGTCTATTACATTCCAAATTTTTGACGATAGCCGCATTTTCTACATAACTCTTCGACTGCTTCTCTGCGTGAAAATCCGTCGACAATATTATTTGCACGTTCTCCTTGAACAATGTCTGTGAAAGATTTCTCATTCACATTCCCCAAATTAATAACGCCCTCACCATCAAGACAGCAAGGCACTACTGTACCATCCACTAAAATAGCTGCCTGGCTTCGCAGTGCATGGCAAAAGCCTTTGCCTTCATCCTCAGGCTCAAGCAAGCTCGGCCATCTAAATTCATGATCCTGATTTAAATAAATATTATTAGCAATCTTTACACCTTTACCGGGCTGCACTTTTTCTTCGATACGATAATCAAGATTATATTCATTTTCTAGAATTTCGAGCGTTTCACGATTTCTCCGTGCCGCAATATCCGATACTTGATCCCTTTGTAAATTCCATAAACGATATGAAATAATCGTATTATAATCTTTTGAATCACGCACAAAATCTAATATATCCCCTAAGTATTTCTCACGATTTTCCGATCCCTCATGACCGTCGAAACTATGCAATGAAAAATTGATTTGGCGTAAGGCTGGTTTCCCTAGTATCTTTTCACGATTCTTTTTGATCAGTGTACCGTTCGTTGTAATATTAACTTTAAAACCCTTTTCATGTGCTGCGTCAAGCAGCTGATCAATACGCGGGTGTAAAAGCGGCTCTCCTTTTACATGCAAATAAATATATTTCGTATGAGGACGTATTTCATCCAATATTTTATTAAATTGTTCTACTTTAATAAGTCCCTTTGCACGAGCAGTTGGCGGACAAAAGCTACATGCTAAATTACAGACACTCGTTATTTCTATATAAACCTTTTTAAATGTTCTCAACGTTAATTCACCGTTCCAGTTCTTCATATATTCAAATCCTATTCATTTTAACAAATTTTACGATAAGGAACAGTTTTTCAGTCTCCTTCCCCTCACATTATTTATACATCTTAGGGCTACATGAACAAGTAAGCTTGAGAAAGATTAATAACTTAATAGTAATGGTGAAAATTATGCCTGATAATGAACCTTCAAAGGATCCATCTAAAAATCATATTACCATCAATCTTACTATTAATATTGGCAATAAAGAAATCCATTTTGAACAACGGGCTGAAGATAGGGAACAAATCAATAAGGATGTAGGTACTAATGCCAACCAAGGCGGTCAAAATGCACTAAACGGCAGTCATACTAGAAACGTAAATTCTCAATTCGCAGATGGAAACGGCAGAAGCGGTATTGCTGGTGAGGTTGAAAATGAGTCCTCTCCATTGTTAGATGAAAATAAAAACGACTAAAGTTTTTGGGCTCATCGAACGCCCCCAGGAAGCTTTGCTCTGTGCGAATGCGACAGCAACAACAACAACAAATGTTTTCTGTAGCGAAAGCAAAGCGGCAGCTACAAAGCGCCCAGTCGGAGCGGAAATCAACCCCACGTTATGGCGATAGGCCTTTATTTGAAACAGCAAAAAACTTCTATCTGTAAAAATATTTCATACCAACAGATAGAAGTTTTTTGTTTTGTTATCCACCAAGGAATCACGCCTCACACATTGCGTTTATAATTTTTTGTACCATCATATGAATAAAGCAATGGCTTTCCATCTACATATGTTTCTAAATGCACAGGACGACCCCATAGCTGATAAATATATGGCAAAACGTTTTCTAAATAGTGTGGATCGAGCTCCATTCCTTCAAAACCATGCACTAAATAGAGCTCTCCGTTGCGAAGGTAATCCCCATTTTTAACAACGATATATGGGAATCCCCCGTTAACACGCATCGATACGAGCTGATCTCGTACCATTTCATAATCCTTATCTGTAATACGGTATTCATTGCCCTTTTTCTGGAACAAATAAAGATCCTCTTGCTTCGCTAAATCCTTCGTTAAGTAGTTGCGGATAAAGGAGATATCCGACTCTACCTCTCTTACCTCATACATTTTCTCTCGGCCTGAGTTCGGTTGAACACCTAGCTTTCTCATCTCTTCTGTTGGATGATTATAGCGGTTTTCAATATCCTCAAAAATTTTCACGCCAAGGTAATAAGGATTAATGGTTGTTTTTGAAGGCTGCACAACACCTGCATTTAATTTCGCAAATTCAATCGTCTCCGCTGTTGTTAGCTTAAGCTCACGCATTATACGTTGATGCCAAAAAGAAGCCCAGCCTTCATTCATAATTTTCGTCTCTAATTGTGGCCAAAAATAAAGCATTTCCTCACGCATCATCGTTAATATATCTCTCTGCCAGTCCTCCAATTCTCGACTGTGCTCCTCTAAAAATAGCAATAAATCTTTTTCTGGCTTTGGCGGGAAGTTCTTTATTTTTCGCCTTATCGATTTATACTCTTTTTCCTTATCATCTAAACTCCATAGATCATCATACGGTGATTTCGCTGGAAGAATGTCTTCTTCAAGTTCCTCCGTATTCCAAGGCAATTTTGGTCGTAAAAGTGATGGATCGATATGCTCCTGAATCGCTAATACCGCATCTAAAAACTGTTCGACCTCATCCTTTCCATATTCCCTTTCGTAGCCGGCTATCCGTTCAGCTGTTGCAGTCATGCTCTCAACCATATCTCTTCGAGTATTGGAGAAGCGTACATTATTTTTAAAGAAATCGCAGTGCGCCAATACATGCGCAATAATTAATTTATTTTGTGTTAACGTATTTGTATCGAGTAAAAATGCATAGCATGGATTTGAGTTAATCACTAGCTCATAAATTTGGCTTAGTCCTAAATCATATTGAAGCTTCATTTTATGAAATTGTTTCCCGAAGCTCCAATGCGAAAATCGAGTAGGCATGCCATATGCGCCAAACGTATAAATAATATCCGCTGGACAAATTTCATAGCGCATTGGAAAGAAATCTAAGCCAAAGCTTGAAGCAATTTCTGTAATTTCATCAATCGCTCGTTGAAGCTCTTTCATCTCCATTTTTCCGCCCCCTCCTTTGAACATAATTACTTACCATGATTCAACCTCGTTACCATTTAAGATTCACTTTTTTTGAAAAAGCTCTTTAAGGCATCATAAACATCGCCTTTTTTTCTCAAAATATGATACCTAAATTTGGCGTCATCTATTTTTTTGTATGTGTACATAAGTGTAGAAAAGCGGTTATGCTGATTGACTTCACCATATCCAAACATGCTCGAAACATCCATTAGCTCTCCCACTAGCTTCAAGCATTTTTCATTATCCATTGAAATATTTTCACCATCTGAAAAATGTACTGGATAAATATTATAGCGAGAAGGATTATACTTATCCCGAATTAGTTCCAATGCTTTTATATAGGCAGATGAACAAATGGTTCCTCCACTTTCACCCTTCGTGAAAAATTCTTCTTCTGTCACTACTTTTGCCTCTGTATGATGTGCAATAAACTCAATTTCCACGGTTTCATACTTTGAACGCAAAAATTTGGTCATCCAAAAGAAGAAGCTTCTAGCGCAATATTTCTCGAAGGAGCCCATCGAGCCACTTGTATCCATCATCGCAAGAACAACTGCCTTCGATTCAGGTTTTTCCACTTCATCCCAAGTTTTAAAACGCAGATCATCATTATGAATCGGCGTAATTTCTGGTTTACCTTTCATGGCATTACGCTTTAGTGCGTTGAGGATAGTGCGCTTTTTATCGACATTCCCCATCAGACCTTTTTTTCGAATATCGTTAAACTCAATTTTTTCCGTTTTAATATCTGCTTTTTCTTTCTGTTGTAGGTTTGGTAGCTCAAGCTCATGAAATAGCACATTTTGAATTTCCTCAATGCTTACTTCAGCTTCATAATAGTCCTGGCCTGGCTTGTCACCAGCTTCCTTTCCCTTGCCATTGGCTTGATCGCCTCTACTGGCATCACGTGCAACCACATCACCTACATTACTATCTCCTTGTCCTTGCCCAACATGCTTGGAGTTATCATAGTTATATCGAATTTTATATTCATCTAGTGAACGTATAGGAATTTTAATAACCTCTCGACCATTGGACATCACAATACTTTCTTCACTAACTAAATCAGGTAAATTATTCTTGATAGCATCTTTTACTTTTTCCATATGACGTTGCTGGTCCTGGTGCCCTTTACGATGGAGGGACCAATTTTCCTGAGAGATGACAAAGCGTTTATTTTCGTTTTCAGTCATTTTTATCCTCACCCATCTATCAAATTTGCTTTTTCTATACTATGCTAGTGATTCACTTTCTTGAACTTTTTTAGAGAAATCAATTACACTTCGTTGTTACTTCACTTACGACATCCATTTCGTTTTGGCGTAATTACGTCCTTGCACTTACGTTACATAAAACATTTGTAGCTGACGCTTTGCTTTCGCTACATAAAACATTGCTGAATGAAGATAAAAGGAGTGCCCTAAAATGGGACACTCCTATTCACTCCTATCGATAGTCTTATTTCCACTGAATAGGTCAAAGCCTTTAACGATTTAACAGACTACCTACATATTGCAATAATTCATTAGCAGATGTTGTATTATAGCCATGTTCATCGACAAGTCTTGCTACAACCTCATTAATTTTCTTCAGCTGTGATTCATCCGGCATTTTTGAAGAAGTAGTAATTTTCACGACATCCTTGAGATCCGCAAATAATTTCTTCTGTATCGCTTCTCGTAATCTTTCATGAGAATTATAGTCAAAACGCTTTCCTTTTCGAGCATAAGCAGAAATTCGAATTAATATCTCCTCACGGAATGCCTTTTTCGCATTTTCCGAAATGCCTATTTGCTCCTCAATAGAGCGCATTAATTTTTCATCGGGATTCATTTCCTCACCAGTTAATGGATCGAAAATTTTATTTTTATTACAAAATGCTTCTACATTATCAAGATAATTATTCATCAATGTTTTTGCAGACTCTTCATACGAATACACGAAAGCCTTTTGCACTTCGTTTTTGGCAATTTCATCATACTCTCTTCGAGCAACTGCAATATAGTTCATATATTTTTCTCGATCTTCCTGAGAAATGGAAGCGTGCTGATCAAGCCCATCCTTTAGTGAACGTAGAACATCTAACGCATTAATAGATGGTATCTCTTTTCGGATAATTGCAGAAGAAATACGATTAATAATATACCGTGGATCAATACCGTTCATGCCTTCGTTTGGAAACTCTTTTTTAAGCTCCTCTAAGTCAACGGAATTAAATCCCTCCACATTTTCTCCGTCGTACAGTCGCATTTTTTTAATAAGATCCACACCTTGCTTTTTCGGTACTTCCAGTCTTGTTAGAACCGAAAAGATTGCTGCGGCCTTTAATGCATGCGGAGCAATATGAACATGTGACATATCACTTTCTTTAATCATTTTTTCGTAAATCAATTCTTCCTGACTAACTTTTAAGTTATACGGAATTGGCATGACAATAATACGTGAATGCAACGCCTCATTCTTTTTATTAGAAATAAATGAACGATACTCCGTTTCGTTTGTATGCGCAACAATTAACTCATCTGCACTAATTAATGCAAATCGGCCTGCTTTAAAGTTACCTTCCTGTGTTAAAGACAATAAATTCCACAAGAATTTTTCATCAAGCTTTAACATTTCCTGGAACTCCATCATACCTCTGTTTGCCTTATTTAGCTCACCGTCAAAGCGATAAGCACGAGGGTCAGATTCTGAACCAAATTCACCAATTGTTGAGAAATCAATACTGCCTGTTAAATCAGCAATATCCTGCGATTTTGGATCTGATGGGGTAAAGGTTCCTATACCCACACGTTTGTCTTCAGAAAAACTAATACGTTCAATCATCACATTTTCAATACGTCCATCGTATTCCTTTTCAAGACGCATTGTATTTAAAGGCGATAAGCTTCCTTCAATTCGTATACCATATTCCTCGTAAAACTCATTACGCAAATGATGTGGAATTAAATGTAGGGGATCCTCATGCATTGGACATCCCTTAATAGCGTAAACTGCGCCTTCATCTATTCGCGAAAATTGCTCAAGTCCGCGTTTCAGCAAGGTCACAATTGTCGATTTACCACCACTAACTGGTCCCATTAATAACAAAATACGTTTCCTAACATCCAATCTTCGTGCTGCTGGATGGAAATATTCCTCCACCAGTCTTTCAATTGCTGTTTCAAGCCCAAAAATTTCTTGCCCAAAAAATTTGTACATTTTTTGCCCATCGCGTTCCTCTACACCAGCACTTTTTATCATATTGTAGACGCGTGAATGGGCTGTTTGAGCAACTTCAGGTCTTTCCTTGATGATGTTTAAGTAATCTGCAAATGTTCCTTCCCACTTCAGCCGATTTTCTTCTTCGCGATAGCTTTTCACTTTATCTAAAATGTTGATAGCCTTCCCTCCATTCAGGGCTTGATTTATAACATAGTATGAAGGAAATGACATTATGATACCCAATACTTTTTCTTTGTCGAAGTTTCTTCTTATTGCCTATAATTTTTTCTGCTGAATAATGGGAATTTTATTGCCAGACAAAGGAATGAATTTAATCATTAATCATTTCGCCAGACGTTTTATTGGCTCATCACCAAAAGCTTGGGATAACATTTATTATATAGATATGCCATGTAAATAAGTTGATTGGAGTGGAGGCTGGGCGACTCCTTGGGGATCAGCGTCACAGATGAGACCCTGGAGCGAGCAACGCGAGTGAAGCGGCTCATCGGACGCCCCTGGAAAGCGCCCAGCCGGAACGGAAATCAACCCTACGTTATGTGATGAGCCGTTTTTTTACATAAATTACTCATTTCTACCGCTTCGTTTTCCCACAAAAAGTGCTGAATGAAGATAAAAAATTCGGTTATTCTAACGTTAGAAAGGAGGTCCTTTATTGAATCGCCATCGCCATTTTATATTCCTTTTATCATGGATGCTATTATGCAGTTTTACTCTCCCCAACGTTGCTTTAGCAAAGGAAGAACTCACGCAAGAAGAAATTGTGCAGCAACGTATGGCCTATTACGTACAATTTGACGAATTACTAATTCCGTGGCACTTCTTAGCAGCAATTGACCAATATGAACGCAATTTGCAGTCGGTTCGTAAAGATATCCCAAAACGCGATAGTATCATTGCCATTCAATTTTCCGATGAATATTGGTCAGGTGCTTTAAATCCTGTAAAAGATGATACCGTCCCAGAAACAATTAGTTATTTTGGAGGAATGGGGCTAGATGGTAATGGTGATGGAGTTGCCAGTCCAAAGGATGATGTTGATATAATATTCTCCATGGCTAGTTTTTTAAGTAAATTTGGGACAACTGATGAAGACTTTAAATTAGCTTTATGGGAATATTACGGAACTGAGCAAGCCGTAAATCAAATTTTCACCATTTCCAAAATGTATAAACATTTTAAAACAACTGAGCTTGATGCTCACACGTTCCCAGTCCCACCTAATTATGATTACAGTTATCGTGGTACATGGGGAGATAACAGAGGCTGGGGTGGACGCCGTATTCACGAAGGGACAGATATTTTCGCTAGCTATGGTACTCCAGTACTTTCTACTTCTTATGGAGTAGTGGAAGTAAAGGGATGGAACCAATTTGGTGGTTGGCGTATAGGAATTCGAGACAATCATAACTCTTATCATTATTATGCCCATCTTGGTAGCTATCATAAGAAAATTGAAGTTGGAGACCTTGTCGAGCCAGGAACTGTTCTCGGCTATGTTGGCAGCTCTGGCTATGGTAAAGAAGGGACATCCGGAAAATTCCCACCTCATCTTCACTATGGCATCTACAAATTCAATGGACGTACAGAATGGGCATTTGATCCATATCCATCATTATTACAATGGGAACGACTAGCAAAAAAAGCAAAGCAAAACAGTAATTAAATGTTGCACACAAAAAAGAAGGATAGATAAAATTGACTTTATCCATCCTTCTTTTTTGCTACATATATCCGGTAATTTCTAAAACTTCTATGTTTTTTTAGCCGAGCTCAGTCGCTAATCTACCACAAGCTTTCTACCTCTGATCTGTCCGTTTCTCCCCTTCAATTTTTAGAACTAGTTTGTTGCAATTGTTGTTGTTGCAATTTTCCTGACTGAATTTTCCCAGCTCCGTATCTTTGCCCTGAGCGTCTACAATTCCATAAGTAAATAAGCCACCCATATACTCGTCCAAGAAATAAACATAGCTTTTAAAGGTTGGTTTCGCTCCCCACTCTCGTTCAGCCACATCATCCTTCTGCCATTTAATGACTGCCAGACCTTCATTATTCACTTCATAATAAGAATCGCTATAGCCGGCGAGATCCAGCGTGAAACGCAATGCTTCTCCTTCTGGAAACGTGTAATGGAAGTAATTATACCCTTCTCCAGCATGAAGAGGTGGCGCTCCCTCTGTGAGTTTTTCTAGTCCGAGCGCAATATGACGCGCCTTCGTGAGATCCCCGTGCATCAGTATATCGTATTCTTCCTGACCCGCAGGTGTACGGACAATAACCCGTTTATCTTTGTTATTGTAATAGACATAACCGCCAAGTGTCTCGCTAATGAAACGAATCGGTACATAAGTGATACCGTTTTTATTTACTACTGCAGCGTCTAATTTTATCGTTTTCCCATTAACTGTTGCTGTTTTTTTTCCCGCCACAAGCTGTACTTTCTTACTCTTATCTTTATTTTGAATCGTGACGATACCAGTCTTAGGATCATAAGCGAGCACAGGCCATGCCGGGTCGCTCAGAGACCTTAATTTAACCATAGTTCGTCCTTCAACCGTAATAAAGTCATACTCAGCTTGACCGTTGACAAAAAGAGACGTCGAAGAAGCCGCATGTGCTGGAGTATTGCCAATAAAGCTCACAAGTATCACGAAGCCCATTATTTTGAACCATTTGTTCATACTATCTTTCCCCCTAGAATTGTATTGTTTGCGAAACAATTGAATGCTAAATATATTATACCATTCAAACAGAAAATATGGATAATGAAGGAAAAAACAATATAAAAGCTTTTTATGAACTTATTAGATAAACTTTATGGGGATTAATTTTACAACAAGTGCTTTTTCATTAAGTTAGGTATAAATACATAAAGTTATTAAAAAAAAATTAGAATTTCTATTTAGACATATACATTTAACTACCTATAATTAATAACCATGATTTGTTATTGTACTAAAAAACCATTTTTAAATTTTCCCATTAAAAGGGCTTATGTATATATAGAATTAGTTATAAAATATATTTGTACTATAACAATTTTTCACAGTTCTACATTAAAATGAACAATAAAAGGATGGGAAAAGATGAAAGGTATTTTTCAGTTTAAAACACTTAAAGCCCGAATTTTAAGTGCATTTCTTCTTTTGATAGTATTAGTTGTTTGTTTTACAACCTATACTTACATTTCCAATACTAAGATGGAAAAACAAGCAGAAGGTTTAGTGAATGAAGATTTAATTGTCTTAACTGCAAGTAAAAATTTAGCAATGTCTATGAGTGTTCGTCTATCTGCGGCTTTAAGCTATGTTGAATCGGGTGATGAAAAATACATAGAAACTTTTAATGAATATCGTAAAATTGCGGAAGAAAGCAATAGTATTGTTGAGAAGTACGAAAATACTCCTGAGCGTGCGACGCTAGTAGAAATGGCACGTACGTGGAGCGATCGCGTAAATACCGAAGTATTCGATGTTTATAAAAAGGGCGATAAAGAATTAGCATTAAAAAATTTAACTGCTATAAATAATCTTGTAACTGAAGTTCGTATTGGTTATGAAGAAATGGCCAACAAACGCTCAGACGCCATTACTGAGGTAGGAGATGACGTAGTATCAACAAGTTTAAGAAATAAAACAATTGGAATGATTGTTAGTATTGTATTAACAATTGCAGGTATCCTAATCGCCATTGTCACTGCTAGCAAAATTTCTAAGCCTATTACGATTGTCTCAAAGCGCATGAGTGAATTAGCAGATGGTAATCTGCAACATGAGCTACTTCCAATAACTCACCGTGATGAAATTGGTCAATTAATGCTTTCAGCGAATGATATGAATGAAAAATTAAAACAAACGATAAGCTCTATTCATGCTGTTTCCGAAAAAGTTGCAGCTAGTAGCGAAGAACTTGCTCAATCTTCTAATGAGGTACAATCAGGTACAGAACAAATTACAGTGACTATGCAGGAGCTAGCTTCTGGCACAGAAACACAAGCATCCACAGCAGGAGATTTAGCCGAAACAATGGTTTCTTTCCAGCGCAGTATCCATGAAACAACACAGGAAGGCATTGAATTAAAAGAGCATTCAGGTCATGTACAAAATTTAACAACTACAGGTAAAGGCTTAATGGTACAATCAACACACCAAATGGCAACTATTAATGAGATTGTTTTAGATTCCGTGAAAAAAGTTGAAGGCTTAAATGAGCAATCTGCTGAAATTTCCAAGCTTGTTTCAGTCATTGACGATATTTCAAATCAAACAAATTTACTGGCCTTAAATGCTGCCATCGAAGCAGCTCGTGCAGGAGAGCATGGTAAAGGCTTTGCAGTTGTAGCCGATGAGGTTCGTAAGCTTGCAGAACAGGTCCAATTCTCTGTCACTGACATTTCAACAATCGTCAACCGTATTCAAGGTGAAACTAGCAATGTAACATCTGCCCTACAATCAGGCTATGAGGAAGTAAAAAAAGGAACAGCACAACTAAATCAAACAAATGAAACATTTGAACAAATTTCGGAAGCTGTTGAGGATATGATTCTTAACATCAATACCATTTCAGGAAACTTAAATAAAGTTGCTCAAAACTCCGAGTCCATCAATGCCTCTGTTGATGAAATGGCTTCTATTACACAAGAGTCTGCAGCTGGTGTAGAACAAACAACCGCTACTGTAGAGGAAACAGCTGCTACTATGGAAGAAATCTCAAAGAGTGCAAATCAGCTCGCTAGTATGGCTGGAGAGCTAAACATCCAATTACAGCAATTTAAAATTTAAAGCACAAGTAGCTCATCACCATAACGTATGGTTGATCCACTCGGTTTTAGATGGCGCCTGATCACTTCTTCGGCTCACCTTAGCAGTTCGAGCCGTGACCTGATCATTTATAATCTCTACCAGAAAAAGCTATCTCGACATTACGTTCGAGATAGCTTTCGTTTCTACTTAAAGATTTTATTGGCAATGTCTAATTGGTACTCTTTCAAGTTCAGAACGTTTTATAATTACACTGATCTTCTGAAACCATTCCTCACATAACTCTAGCGCCTCTTGATAATCATCCTCTTCTCTTGATATAGGCTCATCGTTATCCATAAAAACATATTCCAGAATAGGGTCAGATAAATTATCAGCTACAATTTTCAACGTCAATTGAGACACCGTATTATACTCAGGGTCCTCTTCATCTAATTCCTCTTCGATGTCCTGATCTTCCCCCAGTAATGAACCACTTATTAAGTTATTACTAGTTCTTGCAATATACATTTCGTCCTCTACTATAGCAACTTCATATATTTTATTGAATAAGATTTCTTTTTTTATCAGTTCCTCATCCAAATCTTCTCTGCTCGCAAAAAAAAGAGTATTTGTAGGCTCATTTAATAATAAAGCACTTAAGCAATCATTTGATATGATGCAATGTGTATGAGGGATAGCCATTAGCTCCTCTTCACTTGCGTCTTTCATTTCGTTTAACCTGCTGATAAATATATGTCGTTTTTTAACATAACGAATAACTCCTGCTATTACTAGCCCTAAACCAATTAAAAAATAAACCCTACTAAATATAGCTGTCTCGACTGCATCTGCTAATAATAAATAGATTGTCCCTAGAAATAAGAGAAAAAAGGTTTTCATCCGTATCCCACCCTCAAAAAGAATTCGATAGGAAAAATTCATCCATATTAATAGAAATTTTATTCTAACGATTATCTTTTCATTCTTAATTTATGTGGGAATTATGCAACAAAAAAACATAAGGACACTGAAAATCAATGCTCTCATGTTAGTAATGTCCTCAATTTGATTGCTCCCATTAATTCTTCATTGCGTCCAACATTGTCTAAGGAACAAAATCAGTTGCTTGCCACAGCATTAATAAGCTTAAAAAACCTTCTGATTGTCTCCTCAGATTAACACAATATTCCCTTCAGAAAGCCAAAAGCAGCTACAACGCAATTTTAAACGTTGTAGCTGCTACTATAATTTAAAATAATCAATTACCCCTAAATGATTATTCTTATTAAAGATAGTTATTTATTTTAGTGTCATGAATAAGACTGACGGTATGAATGATAAAGCAAACATACAGGAATACCACATAGATGTACGGCGTAATGAAAAGCGAACTTTTTTCTTTTCTGCATAAAAAATGTCTAACATCACTGAAGCAACAACAAGTGGAATAGTAACACATGCGATAGCAACTAATAAAATGTTTAAACCAAACATAAAAGCACCCCTCTGTTCGTGAACATTTATTTTACCTCTTTGTGACAACTTTATGTCAATTTCATTGTACACATTTTGGTCACAAATTGTCAACAACATTCAAATAAGAAAAAAGTGCTTTTTGTAGAATATTTTTATCTAAAAAGAGATTTCTACGCAAATTACTTCACCAAAAAAGCAGCTACAAAATTGTAGCTGCTTTTTAATTATTAATTCATTAGCTTTTCATCAAAATTTACTCTTGACAATTCAAAGAGAGTGTTTTTAATCTCTATATTTATCTGTCAGCCCTCTTAAAAAATTTCTCACAAAGCGATCGCCACATTCTTTATAGTTACGATGACTTGGATTTCTTAAAATGGCACCTAATTCGCCTTTCGAAACGTTAACGCCTCCATCATATAAAATATCGAGCATCTCCTCACTCGTTAAGGATAACGCTATCTTCACTTTCTTTAATAGCATATTATTAGGACTCTCTTTTCCTGAAACAGGTAGTGGTCCTTCCGGCTGACCAGGCTTAGGCTTTTGAGGACCTCGTTTAAATGTAATAAATCCATTTAAAAAAGCCTCTACCATTTTATTATTACATTTGATGTATTCTTCAGGTGCTTCTTCCTCATCATTAACTTTAATAAGCATGTTCAATACTTCTTCCTTCGTAAAGTCCATGCCACCTAGCTTAAAAATTTTAACCATTTCTGTATTTTTAATATCTAACGCATATCTTAAACGAATTAAAATATCATTATTCGTCATTTAAAAACCTCCTTTATGTACTATTAAAGCCAAATATAAAAAGCCAGGCTTAATTATAACAGAGAGCAGTACTTTTTTAGCTACTTTCTGAAATTCCTACAGTATTTAGACTGCGCATTTCCTTCTTTTTAAATGTATTAAAAGTAAACTCTCGACCATTCTAATCACAAGGAGGTGAGAAAAATGGCTAACAATTATCGTAGCTCAAATAAACTTCTCGTACCTGGTGTACAAGAGGCTGTAGATCAGATGAAATATGAAATTGCACAAGAATTTAATGTACAGTTAGGGCCAGAAGCTTCTTCTCGTGCAAACGGTTCAGTCGGAGGAGAAATTACAAAACGCCTCGTAGAAATGGCTGAAAAACGTTCAAAAGGTTTATTATAATTAAAAATAAAAAAAGAAAAGAACGAATCCCTTTGATTGGAATTCGTTCTTTCGTGTTTTCATTATTTTATTTCTTGAAGATATTTATTCATTGTCTGTATGAATTTTAACATCGAATCATCTATTTGTTTCACAAAAGCTCAACCCTCTCGTTTATTATTTACATTGTTGCTGTCCAATTTTCTTGATCTGCCTGACTTTGCTCATACGTTCTTTCAATCTCATCAAAGCTAAGTTAAATGGGAAAACATCTTCCTCCTGGCATATAGATAAAATCCTATTTGAATGATAAGATAAATTCCTGAAACGCTAAAGAACTGTAATAGTATTTCTGGATTCCTTATGACACCACCTACATCATTTGCCATAGAAATAACATATAGAAAGGCTAAGCCCATGCCTGCTAGTGTTGGGATAAAGAATATGATTGTCATCTCCCTAGATATCATTCGCTTTACTTCTGTTGCAGTAATCCCTATATTAAAAAGTTTTTGATACTTCGCTTGTTCTTTATCGATCTCTGAAAAAAGATTTAAATATAATAAAATAAAGGAACCAAAAAAGAAGATAATACTCAAAAAAGTCATGACAAAGAATAACATACCATTAGAATGGATATTACGATAATGGCTCCCTATTTTAGAGGCAATTTTGAATGAGTTCTCTTGTGATACATTCTTTCCTCTAACATCTACAATTGGTGGGATCTTTTCATTGCTATATCTTTCCTCTAAGTCCTCAACTGCCTTTGTTGTCTCTTTCCAGCTGACAACATTAATTAAATGAAGGTTCGATGCAAAACCATTTACATTCGCTTTAAGAAACTCAAATTCGGAATTACTGACAATAATAAAATCTGAAACACCCAAAAGAGAATTAATATTACTTTCAATAATAGATTTTTTTAGTGAATAAGTGATATCGCCTTCTCTACTTGGAATTGTCCATTCCTGAATGTCTTCCTTCACATCCCCTGCATACGCTGGTTCTACGTTCAAATAACGAAGATATTCTCGCCCTTGTAATATTACCTCTCTAGAAGTTAATGCATTAAAATGATCCACTGTCATTATGTTATAAAGGTTATACCAACCATCATACGTTTTCTCATAGTAAGAAAACAATGGAATTACTATATGCTTTTGAACAGGATTTTCTTCATTATTTAATACTGCATCGAACTCACCTATAGACAAATTATCTTTCGTTTTCGGTTGGAGGAATGCTATATCAAAAGGATTTTGATTCAACACTTCCTTTTCATTTAACGTATACGTGGATAATATGATAGTACTGTACAAGGTGGTTATCATGATCATCATTGTCACCATCATTAATATAGAGGTGAGTTGCTTAAATTTATAGTCTATACTCGTCAATAACAATAATCGTTGATAATAAAATTCATTATTTTGTTTCGCTAGCTCTAAAAAAAAACTCATAAACTGAGAGAGACAAAGATATAAACCTACAGTCGTTATTGTGAACCAAATATATAGAAATTCACCAGCATGTGGACCAATATACGTAATAAAAAGCCCTAGGACTGATCCAATAACCAAAACAAGTCCAAGCACTCCAAGCTTCGGACTTTTTAATTTAAATGATTCCGCAACCTTATTGCTTTTTAAGCTTTGTAGAAGATTTCGTTTTAATATCAGATAAAGTGATTTACCTATGGCAAAAAAGTAAATGATGATGAAAATGATAATGGGAAAGTAAAACATCTTGCTATTTAACTGAAAAGTAATTTCCTCTAAGCCCACACTATTCATGAGAAGTAAAAAGAATAGCCGCGAAAATATGCCCCCTGAAAGAAGCCCAATTACTATAGAAAGAAAAGCAATAAGGGCATTCTCTAATAGTAATAGTTTGCTAATATCGCGATTAGTCATCCCTAACGTTATGAATAGCCCAAACTCGCTATTTCTTCTTTTGATAAAAATACCATGTGCATAGGTAATGAAAAACATCGTAAAAACGATCAGGGCAATTCCTGGTACATTCAACATATAATCCAGAGATTCCAGCTTTTTAACTTGTTCGATTTGCTCATTGAAATAGAGGGTAGAAAACATAAAGAAAAACATAACGACAAAGCTATTACAGACCAAGTATAAAAGATATTTTTTATAATGCACCTTTGCCATTTTCCATACAACTTGCTTAAATGTCATGGGCTCTTCCCCCTAAGACGGCTAGATTATCAATGATTTGATTGAGAAATTCTTTCTTATTGCCCTTTTTCACAATATAAGAATGAATAACACCATCTTTTATAAAGATTACTTTTTGACAATAGCTAGCTGCAAAGACATCATGAGTCACAAGAAGAATGGTTGCCTCAAGCTCTTGAACAATCTTTTCAAAGCATTCCATAATTACTTCTGATGTTTTCGAATCCAAGTTTCCCGTGGGTTCATCGGCAAAGATAATACTAGGCTCGTTAACTAAGGCTCTACTAACAGCCGTACGCTGCCCCTGTCCACCCGATACGTTATAGGGATATTTATTCAAGATTATATCAATCCCAAAAAGCTTAGATAAACTTTTTACCTTCTCCTCCATTTCAGCTGCGCCTTTCTTTTCCAGGATCATTGGTAACATAATATTTTCTTTTACCGTTAGGCTATCTAAAAGATTAAACTCTTGGAAGACGAATCCTAATTGTTGTCGGCGAAACAATGCTAATTCATCAGCACCCATTTCACTTATAGCTTTGTCTTCAATTACAACTTCACCAGAGGTTGGCTTATCAATTCCACTTAATATGTTAAGTAATGTTGTTTTTCCGCTTCCAGATGGTCCCATAATGGCTACAAACTCACCCTTTTTCATTGATAGGCTTATTCCGCCCAGTGCCGTCGTGGAACCTTCTTCCCCTGACTCTCCGTATATTTTAACTATATTTCTCGCATCTAAAATAACCATTATTCTTCCCTCCATGGAAATCGGTATTGAATACCATTCTAAATTACAAGTGGCTATAAAAAAATTTGATTCACTAAAAAAACCTTACAACTCTGTAAGGTTTGGTTCTACGCTCTATACTTGAGACAAATGATTTTCTGTCGCTTGCCATCGAATCGTTACAGTTGTACCTCTCGTCACTTCAGATTGTATAGTAATCGGTTGCCCAAGCTTGTCTGCTATTTTTTTACTAATATAAAGTCCGATACCTGTGGAATTGGGCGTTCTTCTCCCATTTTCTCCTGTGAAAAATGGTTGAAATACTCTATCGATATCATAAGAATGCATGCCTATCCCTTCATCAATAATAGATAATATAATGTATTCCTCGAAACGTTCAATTTTGAAAACAAGCTGTTTCTTCCCGCTTTTTAAGCTTGAATATTTAATAGCGTTGGAAATGATTTGGTCCAATAAAATTGTGTTCCATTTTACATCAGTAACAACAAAGGCTTCTTCTTCATTAAATTCGATGACCGGAAATATAGAATGGTAAATACATTCCCTTTTTCGCTCATTAATGACTTTTCTCAACGTAGTAAGTAAATCAACTGCAGTTATGTCCAAATCGGTTTCAAAGCTTTCCATTCTCACCATCGTTAACGCTTGCTCTATTGAAGTATGTATTCGTTTGTTTTCTCGCTGAATTTTTTCAAAAAGGACAGTAGTTTCCTCTGTTTTTCCTTTACTAATAATCAGTTCTATTACAGAAACAGGCGTTTTTAAAAAGTGCATCCAATGGGATAAAAAATATAGACTTTCATTTTTCTGTTCCTTCATTGTATTATATTTTCGAGTGTGTTCACTTATATTTTTCTTTAGCAATTGATAAAACGCCTTCTGTTCCTCTGTATATGGTTGTATTTCGACAAATTGTCCTCTTAACATAAGCTCAATTGCTTTATTCGTTTGATAGTAGTTAAGCCAATCAATTACTAAATACACAGTTAATAAAAATAATCCTATCGATAATGGATAAAAAATTTCATCATTTGCCGGTTCATTTAGATGAAAAAAGGTCATAACGCAAATCATATTTATTAAATAAAACATGATTAGTAGCAACCGATCTTTTAAGAATTTTATTAAAATATGCTTTAACATTGCGAACCCCTCGTAGAATTAGAATAGTGAAACATATACCCTACTCCTCTTTTGCTCTTGATTACATCATCAAATCCTAATTCAGATAGTATATGCTTTATTCTCGTCATATTAACCGTTAATGTATTATCCTCTACGAATGTAATCGAGTCCCACACTTCCTCGATTAGCTCTTCTCTCGATACAAATGAATTTTTATTATCTATTAATTTTTTCATTAATTTAAATTCATTTTTGCTAAGGTTAATCTTTTTCTCGTGGAAAGTTAGAACAAGTGTATCGGCATCAATACATAGCTGACCAACACACGTAAGATTTTGTCCTTTTGCTGCATATTCCCCATAAACTCTTCTAGTCGTCGCCTTCACCTTCGATTGCAGCATTTCAGACGTAAATGGTTTCGTAATATAGTCATCAGCCCCAAGTTCAATAGCCATAATCTGATCTAGCTCTTGATTACGAGCAGAAATAATTAAAATTGGCACATTCGACTGCTTACGAAAAGCCCTACATAAATAATAGCCATCATAATAAGGTAAATTAATATCCAATAAAACTAAATCAGGTTTAATTCTCGTAAACTCATTCTCTATATTCAAAAAGTTTTCAGGCTGTACAACAGTATACCCATAGCGCTCCAAGTTTTCTTGAATAAGCGCACTTAATTCAGTATCGTCTTCAATAAGCATAAGTTTGTACATAGTTGACTCTCCTTTTATACGATGGATAACAGAAATTTTGAGAAAGAGTTATTTAAAGAATCATACTTAGGAACACTAACAACATGTTACATATAATACCATTTTATAATATATAATGTATAAATAGTATCAATAAAGAAGGAGATTGAGAAATAGATAAAACTAGTGATCATTATGTAATCGGAGAAAGCTACAGTAGTAAATCACTTTCTGAAGCTGGTTTAAAGGAAAAGAATATTGCAAATTGGGTGGCCCACAATAATATTGATAACGTGCGCAGTTTTTTTTGCGAATAAACACATGAAATCAAAAGGCAAATTTATTAAGGGAAACTCGCATAGCTAACCTTCCATGGTCATACGTCAAACAGATGCTATTGTTGGTGGACTGATGGCATGGCAAGAAGATAACCACAGTGTAATAGAGGACGTTTTTGTCCGTGAACCATGGAGAAAGCGCAGTATTGTCAAGTATTTGCTTACACAAGCTTTGAGATATCTTAAGTCTCATCAGCTACAAAAAGCTATTCTCATGGTATTAACTACAAATAAATCAGCCTTATCTCTATACGAATCTGTTGGCCTTTATATGGACAAAGAAGAGATAAGGTACTTTACAAAACTAAATTAGGTAGGAAACAAAAAAGAGGGGTTCATTGCCCCTCTTGCTATTTCCACCAATACATCCTATTTAATTGTCCTTTAGTACTAACAGTGAACAGCACTCCACATGTGCAAAGTGTATGTGGCAACACAAGGGTAAGTACACATGAGTTGATGTGATTCATTTTTTCTCTAACATTTGAAGAGTTACATCATTTCATTGTCCCCGTCCCATCAACATTCTTTTCCAAAGTTATCAAGCAATGCACGCACTTCATCTGTTGATTTCGTGTTCATCAATTGATTTCTTAATTCACCAGCTCCACGGAATCCTTTGACATAAATTTTGAAAAAGCGATGAAGCCCTGTGATTGAACGTGGCAGTACTTCCGCATATTGATCTTGAAGATCAAGCTGCAGCCTTAAAAGATCAAGGTACTCTTTACTGCTATGCTCTTTTGGCTCTTTTTCAAAAGCAAAAGGATTTTTAAAAATACCTCGCCCGATCATAACGCCATCAATACCATATTGTTCAGCAAGCTGCAGCCCAGTTTGACGGTCAGGAATGTCTCCATTGATTGTTAGTAGCGTATTTGGTGCGATACGGTCACGTAATTTTTTGATTTCCGGAATTAGCTCCCAATGCGCATCTACTTGGCTCATTTCCTTTCTTGTACGTAAATGAATAGAAAGGTTCGCAATATCCTGTTTTAAAATATGCGATAGCCACTCCTCCCACTCATTTACATCGTTATAGCCAAGTCGTGTTTTCACGCTGACAGGCAGTCCGCCCGCTTTTGCTGCTTGAATAAGCTCTGCCGCAACGTCTGGAAGCAGAATAAGGCCACTGCCTTTCCCTCTCGTTGCCACATTCGGTACAGGGCAGCCCATATTAATATCGATGCCTTTAAATCCTAGCTCTGCCATGCCCATACTCATTTGACGGAAATATTCGGGATTATCTCCCCAAATATGTGCCACCATTGGCTGTTCATCTTCTGTAAAAATCAAACGGCCACGCACACTTTTCATGCCCTCTGGATGACAATAACTATCCGAGTTTGTAAACTCTGTGAAAAATACATCCGGTCGTCCGGCTTCACTTACTACGTGACGAAAAACAACATCCGTCACATCTTCCATTGGTGCAAGTACAAAAAATGGTCGTGGTAAATCACGCCAAAAATTATCTATCATTTTCAAACTCAAATCCTCTCACTATGGATACAACTTCAAACTCTCGGTCAAAAAATATAAAGCCGAATGTTCCACTTCCTTTACACTTATATCATGCTTAATAACTGATTATCAAATACAAGTACATTTGGACATTTATAATTTGTGAAAATCGGCAATATTTATTTTAACGAAAATCGGTCCTGAATGGTATTTTTATAAACAAAAGAGCAGATGCTATAGATTTCAACTGCTTTTCTATTATACTATCGCTTCACAATGAAGTGAGACTAGCCAATCGTTGAACTGTGAAATAATGAAAAAAAGACGAATTAGAGGTGCAATATCACCATTTCTAAACCGTCTGCTTTTTATATTTCATTTAAATTCAACTTATAAATCTGAAGATGTTTATATACCTACACCAATCTTATTTTCGACATCATGATTTAATGAAGAAAGTAATTTTTCTGCATTATTTTTTTAATCTACAAGATCCTCTCTTCTTGAACTAGTTTTTGCATTGTATTTAATTCATCATCGCTAATTCATTTCAACTGATTCTCGAGAAATAAAAGAAATACCCCTCGTAGCTTCCATAATTTGCAAAGAGCTTGAAGATAATTCTTCTATACTTGCAGATGAATTCGCATTATTTTCAGCAATGCCAAATCACTGTAGTCTTTAACATCATGATTATTCATTTGGACCGATTACACGATTACGAATATCCAATTTTCCTTTACCTTCTGCACGTTTAGATAACGTATTACGCCAGTTAGGTGCTAGGAGTTCACAAGCAGCAAGTCTAGCTGCTAATTCTAAATCATGTTTTTTATTGTGCATAACATCATTGCATTTAGCCACAGTCCATTCAGGGAATGGTCTTTCTTGAAGTTGGAGATAATCTCCTGCTTGTATCTCCCCCTCTTTAAGAACACGAAAATACCATCCCGTTAAGCCCTCTTGTTGTATTTGTAAAGCTAAATCTTTTATCTTCCAGCGTCTTGCTGGTCTCCAACATGGTTGCCTTGGTTGCGAAACTTGAACGACAGCCCCACCAATATGAAATACATCACCGATACATAAATCATCTTCATTGATGTTTTTAACAGCTAAGTTTTCACCAAATGCACCGACGGAAAAGTCTGGCCTTTGTAATTTTTTTTGCCAATAATCATAATGAGAAACCGTATAGACAAAAATTGCCTTTTCTGGTCCACCATGTCGCTTAAGATCTGCTTGTCCATCCCCTCCAAGATTTGTTTTCCCTGCCCAAATCTTCCCTTTAACTGGATATTTTACAATTCCAGTGGTCCACTCACGATCCATTGGATGTTTTGCATCTTTATTTCCGAATGTTTGTGGCCTTCCTACCATTATTTTATCTATCACAGGTTGACTCACCGATATCAAACTCCTTTTTAAAATTAATTTTGATTCATATTTCAGCAATTTTAAGATGGTAATGCATAAACTTAAATATTTAAACCATTTTCTCCCAAAAATTCCGTCTATTAGAAATATATAATAAATTAGTGTATAATGATAGTTAAAACCTATCATTATACATATAAATACTTAGGAGGAAATTCGATGGAACTAAAACAATTGGAATACTTTATCGTACTATGTCAAGAGCTGCATTTTACACGTGCGGCGGAGAAACTAGGTATTGCCCAACCTTCTCTTAGTCAACAAATTAGCTTGTTAGAACATGAAGTTGGGATGCCTTTATTTGATCGTATTGGCAAAAAAAATATACTTACTGATGCAGGTAAAACATTGCTCCATCACAGCTACAATGTTTTTCATGAAATTTCTCAGGCACGTGCTGCAATTAGCGAGCTTCAGGGATTAGAGAGGGGTACGCTCAAAATAGGCTCCCTACTCACAGTTGTTAATTATTTGCTTTCCCCAACAGTTATCAGGTTTCACAATGCTTATCCCAATGTAGAACTTTCTGTACAAGGGTTACGAACTGGAGATATTTACAAAGGACTATTACAAAATGAATTGGATTTGGGTATCGTTTTTTTACCGTTGGAACATGAAGACCTAGAAGCTATTCCGCTCTATAAAGAAGATCTTGCTTTTGCTGCACCTATAGATCACATCATTGCAAAAGAGGTGTGTGTATCACTTCAAGTTTTGAAAGAGACACCATCTATTTTATTACCTGAAACCTATTTTCTACGACAAGTTGTTAACGAACAGTGTCGCTTAATGAATTTCGCACCCAAACCAGTACTTGAAATGACGACGATGGAATCTATCATTCAAATGGTAAGCAAAGGCGTCGGTGTTACGATACTACCAAAAGCTTACTTAGATTATATTGACAATATTCATATTAAAACGATTCCTATTCAAGATCCGGTAATCACCACACAGATTGGCATTGCCTATCGAAAGAACAAACATTTATGTGCTGCTAGTCGTGTTTTTATGGACCAATTGATTAAAACAATTAAAGGTGAACGCTTTAACTAGAGTTTTATCAGGAATAATCTTCTTTCTTTTCAATACTTTCCAGCGCGTTTTCAATGAGGTCAACGGCTTGGTCAATTTCTTCTTTAGTAATTAATAAACTCGGTGCCAGACGAATTACATGGGTTCCCGCAGTAAGTACGAGCAGTCCTTGTTGCAGCAGCTCTTGAATTATTGGGGAAATCGGTTCGCGGCATTCAATACCAATTAAGAGACCAAGCCCTCTTATATTTTGTACACTAGGATAGTGCTGAAGTTGATCTGTCAAGCGCTGTATATACCTGTGCTTCAATAGCACTTAATTCTATAGGAAACACATTTTGATTGGTAAATGGATGATATGCAACAATACCAGTGACAGAACTTAGACCAAACACACCCATCTCCTGGAAAGTTTTTATATCAGCTTGAATCCCAGCACCTCCTCTTGCAGCAGAACCCGCTATTGATAAAGCTCTAGGTACCCACATATAATCAAATCCTCTCTTGTTTATGAATCTGAATTTTCTTTGTCTTTAATTTGTGACCTAGTGTTTACCCATCCATCGAAATAGAGTGTATTTACGCGGATATTAAAATAAAATCACTTTTTAAAAAACTCTTTCGTTTTCTCTAGTGCTAAAATGAATCGTTCGATATCTTCTTCTGTATTGTATAAGTAAAAGCTGGCACGTGCCGTAGCACTAGCTTCAAAGTGTCGCATTAATGGTTGGCAGCAATGATGCCCAGCGCGTATTGCTATACCATAAGTGTCGAGAACCGTGGCTAGATCATGCGGATGAACTTTGCCTAAATTAAACGTAACCAACCCAAAACGTCCATCATCAGGTCCATACATTGTCACATCTTCAATTTGTTTCATTCGTTCTACCGCATAGCTAGTTAATTGTTTATCGTGCTTCTCTATCGTATCTAATCCTATTCCTTCTAGAAAATCGATAGCTGTACCTAAACCAATTGCCCCTGCAATAATTGGAGTTCCTCCTTCAAATTTCCACGGCAATTCTTTCCAAGATGCATCATGTAAATCAACATGATCGATCATTTCTCCTCCAAATTCAATCGGTTCCATTTTCTCAAGCAATTGCTTTTTTCCGTACAACACTCCAATACCAGTTGGTCCACACATCTTATGACCTGAAAAGGCATAGAAATCGCAGCCCAAATCCTGAACATCTACCTTTATATGTGGGACACTTTGTGCACCATCCACCATGATGACAGCGCCATGTTTATGAGCAATTGCAGCCATTTGCTTCACTGGATTAGCAATTCCCAATACATTAGAAACATGCGAAACGGCTACAATTTTCGTGTGGCTAGTAATTGCTTTCTCAGCATCTCCAATAGAAAATGTTCCATCATTTTGGAGTGGGATATGTTTTAATTTAGCTTTCGTTGCTTTTGCCACTTGTTGCCAAGGAAGCAGATTACTGTGATGTTCCATTGCGGAGATCACAATTTCATCCCCTTCATTGCAGACAGCCCTTGCATAGCTACTAGCTACTAGATTTATAGAAGATGTCGTACCACGAGTGAAGATAACTTCTTTTTCCGTCTCTGCATTAAGGAAATTAGCTACTTTCTTCCGTGCTCCTTCATAAGCATCTGTAGCACGTGAACTTAACGTATGTACTCCTCTGTGTACATTAGCATTATCTTGTTCATAGTATTGTTGCAATGATTCAATGACTTGGAGCGGTTTCTGTGTTGATGCTGCGTTATCTAAGTAAACCAACGGATACCCATGAATCTTTTGATTCAGTATCGGAAATTGTTTTTGCATATTGATCGATTCCATTATTATTCTCACCCTATACTTTTGACATTACTAAGTGCTTGATAATGAGCCTTGATTGTATCTTCAATATCTTCATCGGAGTGTGCTGCCGATATGAACATCACCTCATAAGGTGTAGGGGCCGTCAGAATTCCAAAATTCAGCATACTCGTATAATATTTTTTAAAAACTTGCATATCCGAACTCTTAGCTGTTTCATAATCAACAACCTCTTGTTCTGTAAAAAAGGTAGAAAGCATGGAGCCTACCCTGTTAATTTTTAATGGCACATTTGTCAATTCAGCATTTTGTTTGAAGCCTTCTTCTAGTCTAGCCGCTTTTCTTTCCAAATCATCATAGATTTCAATCTGCTCAAGTAACCGTAGAGTTCTATATCCAGCTGACATTGCAAGTGGATTCCCTGATAATGTACCTGCTTGATAAATAGGTCCTGCGGGTGCAATTTGCTCCATGATTTCACGTTTACCTCCATAAGCTCCCACAGGCAATCCCCCTCCTATAATCTTTCCTAAACAGGTAATATCGGGATCGACTCCGTATAGATTCTGTGCCCCATGATAGTCTACGCGAAAACCAGTCATTACTTCATCAAAGATAAGCAAGCTACCGTACTGTTTGGTAATCTCACGTAACCCTTGGAGAAATCCAGGATTTGGAGGAACAACTCCCATATTTCCTGCAACTGGTTCGACAATAACAGCTGCGATTTGTTCCCCAAATTGTTCAAAGGTATGACGGATACTCTCCATACTGTTATAAGGTACTGTAATAGTATCAATAGTGACATTATTGGGTACCCCCGGACTATCGGGCAATCCTAATGTGGCCACCCCAGAACCTGCCTTGATTAACAAAGCGTCAGCATGTCCATGATAGCCACCTTTAAATTTCACAATTTTTTGCCGCCTTGTATATCCCCTTGCTAAACGTAACGCACTCATTATAGCTTCTGTTCCAGAGTTCACCATACGTACCATTTCAATGGATGGAACAATTTCACATATTAATTTAGCCATTTTCACTTCAATCTCAGTAGATAATCCAAAGCTTGATCCATCTCTTACTGCCTTCTGTATCTCTTCCTCCACTGTTGGATGGGCATGCCCAAGTATCAAAGGTCCCCATGAGCATATATAATCAATAAATTCATTTCCATCAACATCAAATATGTGAGATCCTCGACCTTCTGTAATAAAAACAGGGGGAGAGTCAACCAACGAAAATGCACGTACCGGGCTGTTCACTCCTCCAGGAATCACAATTTTTGCTTGTTCAAATAATGCTTTGGAGTAAGAATCCACTCTTTTTGTATTCATTTATTTTCCCCTCTCAATGAATCTTCCGCTCATATAAAATGAACCCCGAAGTTATTTCTTTGACCTCATCACTAAGTAGTTTGATTAATGTTGAATCTTGTGGATTCTTCAATGCTTGTGAAATAATACGTGCTATCTCTATCATTTCACTTGGTCCCATTCCTCTTGTAGTTATGGCTGGCGTACCAAGACGAATTCCACTTGTTATTTGTGGACTTGTCGGATCAAATGGAATTGCGTTTTTGTTTACCGTGATGCCAATCTCATCAAGTAGTAGTTGTGCATCCATTCCAGTGATCTTAATATTGCGCAGATCTAAGAGGATAAGATGATTGTCAGTACCTCCCGATACAACATTTAAACCCTCTGCTATCAATGCTTCAGCTAATACTTTTGCATTCTGAAGTACATTTTTCATATATTGTTTAAATTCAGAGGAGGAATTTTCTTTAAATGCTATCGCTTTGGCAGCAATCATATGCATAAGCGGTCCACCCTGAATAGCTGGAAAGACTGCTTTATCAATTGCTTGTGCCCAGGATTTCTTACATAAAATGACTCCTCCCCTTGGACCTCGCAGTGTTTTATGTGTTGTCGTTGTTACAAAATCAGCATGTGGTACAGGGTTTGGATGTAAACCAGCTGCAACAATGCCAGCAATATGAGCCATATCTACAAGAAATAACGCATCTACCTCTTTAGCAATTTCAGAAAAAGCTTCGAAATCTATTGTACGTGGATAAGCACTTGCTCCCACTACAATCATTCGAGGTTTATGTTCATGGGCAAGTTTCCTCACTTCATCATAGTCTATTAGATGGGTTTGTTCGTCGACACCATAAGAAACAAAATGATATAGCTGACCAGAGAAATTAACGGGACTTCCATGTGTTAAATGACCACCGTGTGATAAATTCATGCCTAAAATCGTATCTCCTGGATTTACAGCTGCAAAATAAACTGCTGCATTAGCCTGCGAACCTGAGTGCGGCTGTACATTGGCATGTTCTGCATCAAATAAACCTTTAACTCTTTCTCTAGCCAATTCTTCTACTATGTCAACATGCTCACAACCTCCATAATATCTTTGTCCAGGATAGCCTTCCGCATATTTATTTGTTAGGACTGTACCCATCGCTTCCATAACAGCTTCACTAACAAAGTTTTCCGAAGCAATCAATTCAATTTTATTGTGCTGTCGATATAGCTCCTGCCGAATTGCTTTTGCTATAGCAGGGTCTTCTTTAAACAAATTCTCCATTTACATTTCCTCCCTGATGTATAACTTCATTACATAGTAATTTTTCATTTTTAATTTAAAATTCAATTTTATAAATTATTTCATATAGAAAATCAGTCACTAGCTACTCTTTTCATTGCAATCTTAATATGCAAGTTCAACATTAATGATCTAATATTCTGTATTTTTTTACTGTAAGGTGGATTAAAAAATCTCATTGTTATTCTTAACAACGAGAGGGACATCTTGAGAATTCTATTTGTTGGACATTTACTAATGTAACTTAACTACTTATTAAATTAATCTCTAATTATTCGTAATTGTTCATTCCAATAATAACTGTCAGGGTACTCTCTTTTTCCAAATATTGCAGTTTCTACTCGAACAAGCGTTGCCTCTTCTTCTATGGCTATCTCAAAATCACCAGACATACCCATCGACAGTATATCCATTTCAACCCCAGGATAATTTTGATCAATACCCTGTTGTTGAATTGACTTTAGGAGACGAAAACATTCTCTAGTCTCTTTATCATCAGTAGTCTCAATCCACAAAAAATTCATTTTACTTCCTCATTTCTTTAAAAGGAATTATTAGGGAGTATCTGGATTCGAACCAGAATATAAGGTTTTGCGGACCTTCGCCTTTCCACTTTGGCTATACTCCCATAAGTAAGTGTATTGCGTTATATTCGATATTACCCACTTTAAATCATAAGTTCAATCTCTATATTTTACTAACAATCATTGGTTTTACCTATCATTATTAGTGAATCTTTAATTAAAATTCCATCATTACTTATTTTTATGATTATTTTATTATGATGGTTATTCCCTATGAGTATAGAATAATTACAAAACTCCCCAAGTAAAACTCTTTTCACCAATTTTTTCTTTTCACTTTTAAAAAGCCGTATGTTCAGGACACTCTTTAAGTGAGGCTTCATGGGTTAAATATTTTTGTATTAACTGACAATAATGCGGTGCAGTTTTTTCTCCAGTACTTGGGCGAAAATAAATACAACCTAAACAAGGTTCTGATACAACTAAATGTCCTTTTTTCTGTAAAGTAGAAACAACAGATCCAAGTCCGAGTTCTAAATGTGACAAGACATTTTCAGGTAGAGACTGTAGTGCATCCTCTAATGATTGCTCCCAGTCATCAAGGTTAGAAATGACCTTTTGTCCTTTTTCAGTTAAAGAAATTAGGGTCACACGTCTATCATCTGCCTTTTGTATTTTATAAATTAGTTTTTTTTCTACCAATCTATTCAGTATTTTAACTGCTGTTACATGTGTTGTACCGATTGTACTAGCAAAATTCCCCACTGTAGCCATATCACTTCTAGTATACGCAGCAAATAATAGTCCTTGAGTTTGTACAGGTGATAATCCGAGTGCATCACTTTCCGCCTGTGTCATTTTTTTGATTGCCTGCGAGATTCGGAATAAAGCCATGCTCATTCTTGCGGATCGATTATCTTTTCGATATTGGGAATCGAACATCATAACATTTCATACCTTTCCACACTTAATTTATCAAAACGATTATGCTATGAAGCATAATATAGGTTTCTCTATTTATTATATGTGGTAAAAAGATTAATTAAAGGCATGTTTTAATAAACCTTATTGAACAAAGGGGAAGGTGCCCAAACAGCACCTTCTTTTAGAACTTATCCCTTAACATCAGCTAAACTTGCACCAAGATTGATATGATATACATTTTCACCGATCACCAATGCTGGGACTGATTTTACTCCAACCTTTTCTGCTTCTTCAATACGATTTTGATCAGTGCCAAGATGCACTACTTCCGGAGTAATTTTTGATTTATCAAGATAATCAAGAACCATTTGCTCCGCATCTACACAAACTGGACAACCCGCATGATAAAAAATTGCTTTTGACATTTACCATCATCTCCTATACTTTTTTGTAGCATTGCTACTTAATTTAAATTATAGAAAGTGCCATAAAAGTAAACAATATCAAATTACCTATAGTATCCATAGGTAAAACTAATTGAGTTTTTCAAAAGCATTATCAGTTTATATCGAAGTTATGTTTTATTTAACAATCAAAAGAATTCACAAAAATTATCTAGATGGTCGATTAACAATAGTCGGATTAATGAACCAATTGATGTTAATGGGACACATAGGGTGGAAGAAAAAACATAATTCCGATAACTTTTGTAATAAAAATAGGCGCTTTCTCTACTTCATTTGCCCATGTTGGAATAATTTCGTAACGAGAACCAGTTTGAGGAAATACCCCGATTCCATCAAATAAACTTCCCAATGTTAATCCAGCCATATTTCACATCTATTCTTCATTTTTAGGCACACAAAAAAAGACCTAAATTGCAATTACAAGTTGAACACTTTTAAAAAAAACACCCCAGAGGTTCCTGAGGGCACTGAAAAACTTACGTTTTCATAAAAGCGAACCTTTTTCAGATAAAAATAAGGCACTTCTTGTTCAATTTTGAACAGGAAGTGCCTTATTTCTGTCTCTATTCCTTATTCATTTTCGTTTAGTAGCTTATTTATTTTAACGAAAATCGGTCCTGAATGGTATTTTTAATCCGCCGGAGGCTTTGGGCCAACACGATGTTGGTCACTCAGGCGTTTTCACAGGATGTGAAGCTCTTAGCCTGAGTTCCTCTTTCAGCGGATGCTTGGACACCCGCTGAAAGAAGTTAAACAAAAAAGCAGATGGTATAGATTTTTTCTATATCAACTGCTTTTCTATTATACCAACTCCAACCAAGCTACCGCTTCACAATGTGTGGAGTGTATGCGGCAACACATGAGGTGCTGGTGGGTTTAATTTTATATGCTCGGTTCCTATTTTAGTGAAATCGATCCTATTTTTCTTATTCGTCTTCAACTGTTGTTCCTTTAACTAAGTACATAGTAGTATAAGTGTAAATCCTCACAACATCTAAAATTAAAGGATGACTGTTCCCGTATTACCTTCTGGTTGATCTAGATACTTTAATCTTAGGTAAGGTCCTACCTCAAGTGGACACAAACCCAAACCAAGTTCGCTCACTCAGAATAATTTTTATAATATGACTATCCCCATAAACATGGCCACGTATGGTTCTAAATTTGATAAAATTGGTGCCTTTGAAACAACTGCATAACTTACATTTTAATCCTAAATCAGGTTAGATACGACATGAACAATCCCAGCAGTTACAATCAACTAACCCCAATCAAACATACTGCTAAAAAGAAAATAGATTTTGTTGCCAAAATTAAAGCAGATGTTGCAGAATCCCCCAAAATATACCTTTTGTTTATAAATACACCAAAAAAACCCAAGAAAAATAACTGATTTATACACGCTTAATAGCAAACAGAGCTAGGCAATGCTCGGCATTATTGAGAGGTGGAAAAATGTGTTAGTCCCCTGTCATTCTTATAATCTTTGAGCTAACGTCTAAATACGCATTAATGCGCCATTAGGCTTTGGTAACTCTTGAACTGTTATCTGATTCATTCTACAAAAATGTTTTAAAAATTGTTGTGCTAGCTCTCGTTCATTTGGGTCACTTTTCAACGAAACTATATCAAGTAAAATTTGAGCCATCCATGAATTTTCAAAATAACGGTATTTACCTGTTTTCCATGTCATTTTTTCGGGGGATTTTTCATTTATATAATATTGCCAGAAAAGCAGCTGATCCGATTCCTGTTCTGTAAGTTGGATTCTGTATTTTGAATGAGCAGGAATATATCCATCTTCACAAAGCTTACCGATAAAATCTTCATTCACCATATAGACACCTAAGATACGTCTGTCTTTCTCAGGCATGTTGGAATCTATTGCTGTTAATAGGACAGCGCTATTTTGGTGCAAGCGGCTCGGCTTGTTTGGCTTCCCTTTGTTATTCCCACTTTTTATTACGCCCGAAAAAACTTTCCACTCCGAAAAAGAACTATTCTGTTCTTCCGTGTCACACCAAAAAACCATTTGTGATTCGGGATGAAGTTTATGGTTTTTCATAAGTTTTTCGTGTTCCAAGCGAAGGGCCAGTTTCTTTCGTTGTAGTTTTTTTTCCTCTTCCTTTTTCCGTTCTTGCTCTTTTTGTTCTTTTTCCTTTTTTTGTATAATTTCCTCGAGTGACTTAGCAGCACTTTTATCATGTAGTTTTAGGTGCTTTCCAAATACATCAGGGAAAACAAACATTTTCTTTTCCGATGCGAAATGTATTTCAATACTAGAATCATTATGTTTAACTATACTACCCATGCCAAAACGCTTGTGTGTAACTTTCTTATTGATTAGATTCATTATTCTAGTCCTCCTTATGGAATAAATAATCGGTTACTATTAGATAGAAATTAATTATTTTATTCAACTAACTTCCTTTAAAGCTCACATAACTGTTTTAATTTTTTTCTTCGATTTTAAAAAAGGATATTAAAAAAACGTATCCAAATTCTATCTGCAAAAAAGGACAGCGGAATTCGAAATACGATTTAAAAAAACAATTGTAAGACTATTATAACATTTTTTAATAATTTTACAAATTTATTATTGACAATATATTTTACCATGAGGTAAAATGGAGAATTATTCTCTGAACTTCCTTGAAATAGGTATGAAATAAAGGCCTCCAAAAAGTCGCGAAACTTCTGGAAAGCCCCTATAAATAACCACTTGATTACCGGTAATAAGCATAGGAGGGCTTCATGATATAAAATCAATACAAGCAGTTCCTTTCCTAGAAAAGAAACGGATGAATTAATCCGTGTGCTAATCATATATGCTGAACATGAGATGTTTTCCAATTAAGTTCCATGTAAAAAGACCCTAACTTCGCAATGGTTATTTGCAAGAAAATTAGGGTCGGGATTGAAAATGTCTACTTTTTCAAGTTATATAGTATAGCTTCTAATATTTCAGAATCGCTTATGAATAACGTGTCTACCAGGTACAAACTCCAACTAAGCAACAGCTTCACAATGTGGTGAGTGCTGATGGTGGTGTAATGAAATAAAGATGTAGTAGACTCACCTTAGATAAAGTAAATCGATGCTAGTTTTATATATTAAAGTTTAATCATTCTGATAATGCAAATTTTATATGAGCTAAGTGATGCTCTTCGTGCCAAGCTAATTTTACAACTTTTGTTGAAACTGTTATTTTGCCGTTTGTTTGGTGAGTAAATGCTCGATCTAATTGCTCTTTAGTTAAACTTTGTCCTAAAGATACGATACGCTCATTTATGCCTTCTAACATTTTAATAGAACTTTCTATAGGAAGCTCTATATCCGGCTGAACAGCCCACTTTTCTTCATCAAAAGCTGGAACTGTTGGATTGTCATCTGTTAAAGCCAGCTTCAAACGTTGATACATATTCAACTGCGAATCTGCAATGTGATGTACAAGTTGACGAACTGTCCATGCACCTTCACGATAAGTTTTGTTTAATTCCTCATCACTTAAAGAATCAACAGTTTCTCTTAGTCGAATTGTGTATGTTTCGATTTGCTTTAACCATTCTTGAACATTTTCAAATGTTACTTTTTCAGGAACTTGTAATTTTCCAATTGGGTATCTTACATCCATTTTCAAACCCCTTTTCCCATTCTTTATTTACCATTTTTAGGTATTAACACTTAATATAACAATCGGCTCAGTTATTGTAAACTTTCAACATTAAAACTACAAATGTTGAATTAGTTTTTACTGGTTTTGTAATATTTCCTCCAAATTTATTCGCATATAAAGACAGAGTTTTTGTTGGGGACCTTTTCTTTAATGAAATTCGAACTTGTAATTCTTTATAAATTTCAACCAAAAAGAGCGAATCCCTTTATTTGGAATTCACTCTTTTTTATTTCTACTATAACTCCAACCATGCGACCGCTTCGTGATGCTTTGAAGCAAAAGAAAATTAGATTACGTCAATTTGTTCACTGATAATATTATCTCGAAAGAAGAATTAGTCGATTACCGCGAACTAACAGATAATAAAATCAAAGAACACCAAACTAAAAAAACTCAACTTAATGAAAAAATGAACGAATATGAAAATTTCGAAGTATCTATCAGCAAAAAGTTAAAGGATAATCTTTCATTAGAAGAACTGACTCCACGAATTCTTCATTCATTAGTTGAGCGGATTACTTGTACACACGAAGGTGAAATCCATATACACTATACCTTCGTTAATCCCTTAGAAGTAGGTTAAAGCTTTATACAAAGGCAACTAACGCATGTTTAGTTGCCTTCTTTTAAAATGAGTTGCGAGACACACTCAACATGCGTCGAATGCGGGAACATATCCACAGGTTGAATTTCCTGTGTTTGATAGCCCCCATCCTCCAAAATACGGAGGTCACGTGCAAGTGTTCCTGGGTTACATGATACATATACAACTCGTTTAGGACGTTGCTCTAAAATTGTCTTAAGAAGCGCTTCATCGCAGCCTTTACGCGGTGGATCGACAACTAGGACATCGGCTTCCTTGCCTTCCTTATACCAGCGTGGAATGACTTCCTCTGCTGGCCCAGCCTCAAAATAGGTGTTGGTAAAACCATTTAACTCTGCGTTACGCTTCGCATCTTCAATTGCTTGTGGGACAATTTCAACGCCCATGACAGCCTTTGCTTTTTGCGCAAGGAATAAGGAGATGGTGCCTATACCACAGTAAGCATCAATTACTCGTTCATCACCCTGCAAGTCAGCGTAGTCTAATGCTTGCTTGTATAGCACTTCCGTTTGCTCAGGGTTTACTTGATAAAATGAACGGGCTGAAATTTCAAAGCGAACATCGCCAATTGTATCAATAATAACGTCCTTACCCCATAGGTTTACGGTTTCATCACCGAAAATAACGTTCGTTTTGTCGCTGTTAACGTTTTGCATAATGGATGTTACATTCGGGACAAGCTTCTGGATTGTTGCAACAGCGGCTTCTTTTTGTGGGAATTTTTTCTTTTTAGTTACGAGAACAACCATAACTTCACCAGTTGCTCGTGCTTTACGAATAACTACGTGGCGCAACATTCCCTCATGTGTTTGTTCGTTATATGGTCGAATACCGATTGCCGCTAATTCCTTTTTCAAGCCTGCAAGAATAGCGTCCGCTTCGCCTGTCTGAATTAAGCAACGCTCCATATCTACAATGCTATGCGTTTTCGTTTTATAGAAGCCAGCAATCGCTTGTCCTGCTTCATTTGAGGAGAAAGGAATTTGTGCTTTATTACGGTAATGCCAAGGCTCTTTCATGCCTTTCACAGGTAGAACAGGCGCATCAATTTTACCAATGCGTTGCATCACATTACGCACCATATTCTCTTTCCACTTTAACTGCCCTTCATAGGACAGGTGCTGTAATTGGCAGCCGCCACATTGCTTGAAATATGCACAAGGAGCCTCTACTCGGTCTGGCGATGGCTTAAGAATATCTACGACTTTCGCAAAGCCGTAATTTTTTAAGGTTTTTAAAACATGTACTTCCGCTGTTTCATTAGGAAGTGCCTCTTGAATAAATAATGGATAACCATCGACCTTTGCGACGCCATTGCCATCATGTGTTAAATCTTCTATATAAACTGTTAGTCGGTCATTCTTTTTCACGGGTGCTGACATTCGTACATCCTCCATTTCAATCTCCTTATTGTAGCATGTTGTGGCAGATGAAAAAAGAACAAGGCTTGGTATTAACGGCTCGGGTGTGTTGAGAAAGTGATAGCTCTTGCCACCGACTGCTAGGGTATGCCGAGAATGTGATCGGCTCTCAACCCAAACCTCAGGTATGCCGAGAATGTGATTGACTCTCACCCAAACTGATAGCCTTTACATGAGTAGAAAAAAGAGCCGCTATTCGCGACTCTTTCCCTCTTTCTTTACGATGTGGTAATCTCTCGGTGCCCACCAGAAAGCAGCAACTATTCCGAGGATGACGACTATAAATGGTGCATAAAACATTAAAAAATTCCCCATCGTTTTATTCCTCCTATGCGTGATTGTCTTCTTTCCCGGTCACATAATTTTTGTTGAACAAGAATAATTTCAACAATAAGTACAGTGATGGAATAAGCAGACATAGTCCTAAAATAAACGCAATGACGAGTGCAATCGCCATTTGTGTACTTGTAAAGCTATCGTAAATCGTTAAATATGGATACAATAAATATGGATATTGAGCGATACCATAGGCGAAGAATGCTACGGCAAATTGTGCAATCAATAGTCCCACCGCAAGGCCGTATTTTTTTCGCATCCATATTAACACCACAGTAATAATAAATAACACGGCTGAAATGGCAAACATCCACCATAAATTAACCATATGATTGTAACTTTCAGAATTGATGGATTTCATTTCGTACATAATGCCAAGAGCACTCACCATTAATGGTACTGCCCAAACAAGTGCGTATTTTCGCATTAGTTTTGTTGCTTCTACATCCTTTGCCTTATGAGCATACCATGTTAAAAACACAGCTGAAATATAGAGTACTGCTGCAATGCTTAACACGACAATACTCCAAGCAAATGGACTCGTATACAATGTCCAGTAGTTCAAAACAGGTTGCCCGTCAACAAGATCAACATAGCCACCAGCAGCAATCGCAAATACAACAGACAGTGAGGCTGGAATGAGTAAGCCTGCTACACCATATGTCAGTGTGTAGCCGATATGTCCACGTGAGCCATACGATTCAAACGCATAGTAGGAGCCTCGTATGGCAAGCAGCACTAGTGAAATACTTACTGGGACAAGTAAAATCGTTCCATAATAAAAGGCTGTTTGTGGGAAAAATCCAACAATCCCGACAAAGAAGAATACTAAAAAGACATTGGTTACTTCCCAAACAGGTGATAAATAGCGCTTAATAATATTCGTTAAAATATGATTTTTGCCGATGAGTAGGCTGTAGGCATTGAAAAAGCCTGCACCAAAATCAATCGAAGCTACAATGACATAGCCAAATAGGAAAATCCACAAAACTGAAATACCTAAAATCTCTAATGTCATAAGATGTCACCGCCTTTTTCAGAATGGCGATCTTCTATTTCACGCTCAATCGGATTCTTTTTGAACATACGAACTAAAACCACAATACTTCCTATTCCCAATACAACATACACACCTGCGAACAATAGCAGCATTAAATCCACATGGTCACTAGTTGTGGCTCCTTCTGGTGTTCGCATTAATCCATATAAGATCCAAGGCTGTCGTCCAACTTCCGCAAGCCACCAACCTGCTTCAATCGCAATAATTGAAAGTGGCCCCCCAGCAACGATAATCCACCTAAACCAACGTGTATGAATAAACTGCCATCCACGTACTTTCCCGGTTACGTAAAGTAGTGAAACTAGTGCCATGAACATGCCAATAAACACCATGAGATCAAAGAGGTAATGAATATACAGTGGTGGTTGATCTTCTTTAGCAAATTGATCTAAGCCGACTACCTCTGCGTTTGGATTATTATGCGCTAAAATACTTAGAGCATAAGGTACTTTAATAGCATATTTTACTTCTTCACCGTCTAATACACCAAATAGAATAAGTGAGGCTTTATCGCCTGTTTCAAAATGCCACTCAGCTGCAGCTAGTTTTTCTGGCTGATATTCTGCTAAGTATTTTCCTGAGAAATCTCCAATAACCGCTGCTGCAATAGAGAAAATCAGACCCATCTTCATAAGTAGTAATAAAGATTTTTTATGGTATACATGCTTAGATCCTCTAAGTAGACGGTATCCTGCAATAGATGCTAATACAAATGCGGACGTCATGTAGGCTGTAACGAGAACATGCGCTACCTTTGTCGGCATCGCTGGATTAAACATCGCTAAAAAAGGTTGAATATTTACAAGCTGTCCGTCCACAATGTCAAATCCTTGTGGCGCATTCATAAACGCATTGACAATTGTTATAAACACAGCTGACATCGATGCACCAACAGCAACAGGAATTAACAGTAGCATATGCTTTTTCTGACTATCGAAGCGATCCCAAGTATATAAGTAGATGCCAAGGAAGATAGCTTCAAAGAAAAATGCAAACGTTTCCATAAAAAGTGGTAATGCTATTGTTTGACCGGCGAGCTGCATAAAATTCGGCCACAATAAAGACAACTGTAAGCCAATTGCTGTCCCTGTTACAACTCCGACTGCAACTGTAATGACAAAGCCTCGTGCCCAACGTCTTGCCATTAAAATATAGTGCTCATCATTCTTTTTATACCCAGTCCATTGTGCAATCATAATCATTAACGGGACACCCACACCAATCGTTGCATAAATAATATGGAACGATAAAGTTAGCTCCGTTAATGCTCTACTCCAAAAGACTGCTGATTCATTCACCATTTCATTGCCCCCCTAACTTCCGAATATTCTTCCAAGTATGGAAAGTAGCATGATAATTGCAACACCAAAGCTTAGCCATATGAGCTTTCTTTCCTGTGACTTATACAACGGCAACACTTCCTTTCCCTTATTTATACCCCCATTTTCCACTATTACAACGAAAAAAACCTTTATAATGGACCGAAATTTCGGCCTATTATAAAGGTTTCAAATTTTGTTCAAGTAATATACGCACATTTGCCAAACATTTTTCTTAATTCATTCACAATCCCAATAATAGGAAACAATTCACTCTATATAAGGTCATCGCCATAACGTGCGGTTGATTTCCGTTCCGACTAGGGGCGTCCGATGAGGGCTCACTCCTAAATTGAGCAGAGCCCTGCTTTTATGTTCGTTATATACGGTCTTCCTCACGAATGTCTGCTAGCGGAACAAAAATTTCAATATGGCGCTTTAGATTTTCAAATGTTGCAGGTGCGTCCCCACCATACTCACCATCTAAGTTTAAATGTACTTCGTCTTCAGTAGACACTTTTACAACACTTGCCTTTTTATAAATTACACGATCATCATTCAAATGCTCGCCCCTTAATGCCATTGCGGCAAGCTGAATAAATTCAGGTAGGCTCACTTTTTTCAATACTAATAAAGTAAAGTAGCCATCATTAATACTTGCGTCTGGTGCAAGCTTTTCAAAGCCACCTACTGAATTTGTTAAGCCACATAAAAACATCATAGCATCCCCATCAAACACTTCACCATCATATTCGATACGCATATGGGAAGCTTTGATCGATGGGATCATTTCCACTGCTTTTAAGTAATAAGCTAACTGTCCTAACATTGTTTTCATTTTACTTGGCACTTCGTAGGTTAACTCTGTAATGCGTCCACCAGCAGCAATATTGATGAAATAGCGTTCCCCATTTAATAAACCAACATCAACTGGCAACGTCTCACCTTTAGTAATGATCTCAACGGCAGCATCAATATTTCGAGGAATATGCACAGCACGGGCAAAATCATTCGTTGTGCCCATCGGAATTAGGCCAACTTTCGGACGGTTTTCAAATGGACTCACACCTGAAACAACTTCATTTAATGTGCCATCTCCACCAACTGCAATGATTATATCAAAGCCACGTTCTACTGCATCCTTTGCTGCCATGGTTGCATCGCCTTCACCAGTTGTTGCGTGACAAGATGTTTCATAGCCTGCTACCTCTAATTTTTCCAATACTTCTGGTAGATGCTTTTTAAACACTTCACGTCCAGATGTAGGATTATAAATGATTCTTGCTCGTTTCATAACATACCTTCCTGCTTCATAAGATTCTATTTCTTTCAACGAATTATCCGTTTAAATGTTGCATTGAATTTCTATTAGTCAACAAGAGACAAAGCATGTCCTAAACAAAATTCTCTGACATGCAGCCATGTGATCTACAATTATTGCAATGCAGCTGTTACTTGCTTTTTAAAGTCCTCATAAACAAATGTCCAATATGATTTATTGGTAATATTCTCTTCACGAATTTCTACATATAACGCCTTTTGCGCATCTTCAAATGTAGGATCTTCTTTATCAGGTAAGCTAGCTCGTTTACTCACTACTAGTTCCTGTAATTCTGGTGCACGTGGGCCCCATTTTCCAACAACCTGACCAGCATCATCTAATATAATATAAATTGGAATTGCACGGCCACCGTTTGTTAAATAGCGATCAATTAAGTCTGTATCAGCATCACGTAATACTGTACGCATTTCTAATCCTGCTGTCTCTGCAACTCGGCGAATAATTGGATTGTTTAACATTGCGTCCCCGCACCAATCCTCAGTAATCGTTAAAATTTTTAATTGCTTGCCCTTCAGTAGCTCGATAAAGCCATCGTTCGTTGGCACTTCAAAGCTATCATAAATACGGAAGCTTTCCTCTTTTAACGTCGTCATAGTATCCATATATTGTTGAATCGAAATCGCATCATTGAAATATTGTTGTTCAGTTTTCATCGATTGACCCCCTAAAGTTAAATCATGCTCTATTCTATATTTTGCTATGAATACTCTTTTTAGACAACTATAATGTGCTAAGTTGGTATTTTTTAGTCATATCACCATAAAACCTGGTTGATTTCCGTTCCGACTGGGCGCTTTCTTGATGGCGTCCGCTGAGCCGCTTGGGGCATCAGATGTTCTTTGTGCGAAAGCGCAGCATCAGCAACGGGATTTTGGTCACGAAGGCGTTAACAGGACGCGATGCTTTGTTCCTATACTGGTCAGAGCATTTATCTTGTATAGATGCCCAAAAAAATCTTTAGTATGTATTACTTTTTAAAAATAAAAAGCCAAGAAAACGAATTTGCTCTCTTGGCCTTCTATTGCAATTGCAATTAACGTTTTGCAATTTCTTGTTGTAATAATTTATTGACCATTGGTGGGTTCGCTTGACCTTTAGTTGCTTTCATAATTTGACCAACTAAGAAGCCGATAGCGCGATCCTTACCGTTTTTGAAGTCTTCGATTGATTGTGCATTGTTGTCTAGAACTTCTGTAACGATAGCAAGTAATGCACCTTCATCAGAAATTTGAACTAAACCTTTTGCTTTAACGATCTCTTGTGCAGAACCGCCTTTTTCTACTAATTCAGCAAATACTTTTTTACCGATTTTAGAAGAAATTGTACCATCAGTGATTAATTTCACCATTTCCGCAAGGTTTTCTGGTGTTAATGCAGTATCTTTAAGGTCTTTTTGTTCTGCATTTAAGTATGCAGAAACATCACCCATAAGCCAGTTTGCTGAAAGTTTTGCATCCGCACCTTTAACTACCATAGCCTCGAAGAAGTCTGAGATTTCTTTTGAAATAACAAGAACTCCTGCATCATATGGTGTTAAGCCTAATTCCTCAACATAGCGTTTTTTACGAGCATCTGGAAGCTCTGGAATTTCTGATTTTACTCGCTCTAACCATTCATCATCGATTGATAGACGAACTAAGTCTGGCTCTGGGAAGTAACGATAGTCGTCTGTTCCCTCTTTAATACGCATAAGAATTGTTTTACCTGTTTTTTCATCGAAGCGACGAGTTTCTTGCTCAATTTCCCCACCTGAAAGAAGGACATCTGCTTGGCGTAATTCCTCGTGCTCTAAACCACGGCGAACATAGTTGAAAGAGTTAAGGTTTTTAAGCTCTGTTTTCGTACCGAATTCCTCTTGACCATATGGGCGGATTGAGATGTTGGCATCACAACGTAAAGATCCCTCTTCCATTTTACAGTCTGAAACATCTGCATATTGGATGATTGATTTTACTTTTTCAAGATACGCATACGCTTCGTTTGGTGTGCGAATATCTGGCTCAGAAACGATTTCTACAAGTGGTGTACCTTGACGGTTAAAGTCAACTAAAGAGTGGTCGCCACTGTGAGACAGTTTACCAGCATCTTCTTCCATATGAAGTCGTGTAATACCGATACGTTTTGTGTAACCATCTACTTCGATATCAACCCAGCCGTTTTTACCGATTGGCTTGTCGAATTGAGAAATTTGATAAGCTTTCGGATTATCTGGATAGAAGTAGTTTTTACGGTCAAATTTAGTTTCTTGTTCGATTTCCATGTTTAATGCAAGTGCTGCACGCATTGCGAAATCTACAACATTTTTATTAAGTACAGGAAGGACACCAGGATAGCCTAGGTCGATAACTGTAGTATTTGTATTTGGTTCAGCACCGAAGTGAGCTGGTGCTGGTGAGAAGATTTTTGAGTTTGTTTTTAACTCAACGTGTACTTCTAAACCAATGACTGTTTCAAAGTTCATGTTATTTTCCCTCCCAAATTTGAGGAACTTGTTTATGGAACTCTGTTGCTTGTTCGAAAGCATGAGCTACACGGTAAATTGTTGCTTCATCGAAGTATTTACCGATAATTTGTAAGCCTAATGGTAGACCATTTTCAATACCACATGGGATTGAGATGGCTGGCACACCAGCTAAGTTCATAGGAATCGTTAAAATATCATTTGCATACATCGTCATTGGATCATCGACGTTTTCACCAATTTTAAATGCTGGTGTTGGAGAAGTTGGTCCAATGATTACGTCAAAGTCTTCAAATACTTTGTCATAGTCTGCTTTGATAAGCGTACGTGCTTGTTGAGCTTTTTTGTAGTAAGCATCATACGTACCTGCACTTAGCGAGTAAGTACCAAGCATGATACGACGTTTTACTTCATCGCCAAAGCCTTGTGCACGTGTTTCTTTATAAAGGTCCATCAAATTATTAACATTTTCTGCGCGGAAACCATAACGGATCCCGTCAAAACGAGAAAGGTTAGAAGACGCTTCTGAAGAAGAAAGGATATAGTATGCTGCAAGTGCATATTTCGAATGAGGAAGTGATACTTCTTCTACTGTAGCACCTAAGCCTTTTAATACTTCTAATGCTTCAAGCACTGATTGGCGTGCTGCTTCGCCAACACCTTCACCAAGGAATTCTTTTGGCACAGCGATACGTAAGCCTTTTACGTCACCTGTAAGGGCTGCTGCGTAGTTTGGTACTTCTACGTCTGCAGAAGTTGAATCGTTTGCATCTAATCCTGCAATTGCTTCAAGTAAAAGAGCGTTGTCTTCAACATTACGAGTGATAGGCCCGATTTGATCTAAAGAAGATGCAAAGGCAACTAGACCAAAGCGAGATACACGACCATATGTAGGCTTCATCCCTACAACACCGCAATAAGCTGCTGGTTGACGGATTGAACCACCTGTATCAGAACCAAGTGAAAATGGAACTTCTCCTGCTGCAACTGCTGCTGCAGACGCACCTGAAGATCCACCTGGTACGTGGTTTAAGTTCCATGGATTTTTTGTTGTTTTATAATATGAGTTTTCATTTGAAGAACCCATTGCAAACTCGTCCATGTTTAATTTACCGATAGTAACCATACCGGCTTCACGTAGCTTGTTAACTACTGTTGCATCGTAAATTGGCATAAAGCCTTCTAAAATTTTAGAAGCACAAGTTGTTTCTAAGCCTTCTGTAACGATGTTGTCCTTCACACCGATAGGAAGACCGAAAAGTGGTCCACGCTCTTCAAATGGCACTTTGTCCATTTCTGCTGCTTGTGCAGTTGCTTTTTCTTCGTTTGAAGCAAGGAAAGCTTGTACATCGCCGTCAAGCTTCGCCACACGTTCGTATGCTTCTTTTGTTAAATCAGCGATTGTTAGCTTACCCGCTTTAATGTCAGCTTGTAGCTCCTTTGCTGAACGTTCAAATAACGTCATGAGGAATCCTCCTATGTTTTAGTATTACATGATAGCTGGTACTTTTACTTGACCATCTTCTTGTTCTTTTACGTTTAACATCATTACTTCACGGTCTAAGCCTTTTGTTGCCACATCTTCACGCATTACGTTTACTAGTGGTAAAACGTGAGTTGTTGGTTCAACATTCGTTGTATCTAACTCGTTTAATTGCTCTGCGAAGTCCGTAATTTTACCAAGCTGTTCAGCAAATTTCTCTGCTTCCTCTTCTGTAATTGCAAGACGTGCTAAATTTGCCACGTGCTTAACTTCTTCTTTTGTTAATTTCGCCATTTTTTCACACCTCCGAATACTCATTCCATTCATTGTTTTTGTCGATAACAATAGGGTTGAATAAAGTTAACCATGCAAATAATCATAACATTTTTCATATTAAAAATCACAACTTTCACCAAAAATAAAGAAACTTTCACTACTAGGACGAAGTGTTGTCTTTAGGGACTGTCTTAAGAGTCTTTCATAAGACTTCGCTTTTCATGAGCAGGGCATGGATCGTGTTGCTATGCTCTCTTTTATCCGTCGTTTCGAGGAGTCTATCCATTTTTGCTTTTCTATCCGTCGTTTCGAAAGCTCTTTCCGCCGCTCCAAGAAGTCTATCCGGCGCTTTTGCTTTTCTATCCGTCACTTCATTGAGTCTATCCGGTACTTCGTAGATTCTATCCATTTTTGCGCCTTCTATCCGTCGCTCCGAGAATTCTATCCGCCTATTATTAAATCTCATTTTCCATCCATAAAAAAATAGCCAGCATAAAGCTGACTATTTTTTATTCATAGATATGCACATATGGTTCCTTTTCGTTGGCTTTCTTAATGATTAATGCCATTGGATCGTTCATCGCGGTAACACTTACTTCAACGTTGGTGTTATCGAATTGATTGATAAGAACACCTGTTAAATATTGAGTAAAGCCTGTAATTTCAGCTTGACCGAAGAATTGGATTGGTATTTCGATTTTTAGCTTTTGAATTTTTTTATTTTGATAGAAGCCTGTTCCTATCACACTAGTATAGTTAGAAAAATATTTATCTACATCTTGTTTGAAATTCTTAAAGTTACTGCTATCATCTCGATATACATCCTGTGATTCATCCGTCGGGAACAGTACATACTCTTCATCAATAGCATTCCAATCAGTTACATCATTTTGTCCAGCTTTGGCCACACCATAGTTAAAATACGTCCCTGGAATAATGTCATTGCGAGCCTGCTGCTTGAACAAGCCTACTACAATCGGTACATCTTTTAATTCATCACGAGTTCTTAGGCGAGACACAATCTCCGTAGCCATCTTCTTCCCTTGCTCGACAAGTGCTGCCTCTGAAATTGGTTCCTCATAATATTCCCCATATTTCTCTTTTTGATAATAATAAATAGAGTTTAAGGCAAGTCCTATCGAAATACCGCCTAATTTTACTTTATTATCATCCGTTTTTGTTAAATAATTTTGCTCAACAATATGTGATAAATAGATTGGGGCCTTTGTTGCACGTTCCTCTGGCGTCATCGAGTCCGTCGTTGGAGGATTTAACCCCTCCTTAACTTGTGAACTGCGCTTCAGGTAATTGGTTACTGTACTTTCGGCTAAATATTGCCCTTCTTGGAAGAAGTAGTTTTTTGTATCAAACTCATTTTGAGAAAGACGCATTAAACCTGTTTCAACTTCCTTCATATCATATTTCGTATAAATATTTGAAACTACTAATCCTCTGCTAGCACTTTTTTTATAAGGAGTTAGCGCTCTATAATATGATTCATCAATCTGTATGCTTGGAATAATCGTTGTTTCCGCTTTTTCCTGTTGCGTCTCCTGTGTAAGCTCTGTCTCCTTCTCTTTAGAAGGCACACAGCCGACTAGCATTGCAGCAGCGACAATTGCAGGAATGAGTCGAAATGACTTCATTATTTTAATACTCCTTTACTGATATTCAGATTTTGCTTGACGAATTGTTCATACCTTTCTATGGAAAGGACGGACAATTCATCTTACTTTACTATAATATTTAGATGATCACCATAACGTGTGATTGATTTCCGTTCCGACTGGGCGCTTTGTTGCTGTCGCTACGCTTTCGCACAGATAAAACATTTGCCGCTGTCGCACAGAGCAAAGCTTCCTGGGGGTCTCGGGCCAACATGATGTTGGTCACGAAGGCGTTATCACAGGATGTGATGGTTTTAGCCTTCGTTCCTCTATCGCTGATCCCCAAGGAGTCGCCCAGTCTCCACTCCAATCAATTTATATAAGGTATGCATTTTAACAAATGTCATCCACAACTTTTGGTGATGAACCTGAAAGTATCCATTATTGGACAAGGTTAAATTGTTCGATCAGGCGATCTTCATTCCAAACTTCAATCCCTAACTGCTCGGCTTTTGTTAGTTTAGAACCCGCATCTGCTCCTGCAATGACAAGATCAGTTTTTTTGCTGACACTGCCTGTAACAATACCACCTAACTCTTCTATTTTCGCTTTTGCTTCGTTACGTGTCAATTGCTCAAGTTTACCAGTTAATACAATTGTTTTACCTGCAAAAGGATTATCTCCTACAGCTACCTCTATCTTTTTACCTTTATATGTCATATTGACGCCTACTTCGGCAAGGCGGCCAATGACTGCACATGCATCCTCGTTTGAAAAATACTCGACAAGCGATGAAGCCATCTTATCACCAATCTCATAAATTTCCACTAGCTGCTCCTCTGTTGCTGCCATCACAGCTTCCATCGTTCCAAACTCCTCTGAAACAATTTTCGCTGCCTTTTCACCAACGTGTCGTATACCTAGTCCAATTAGTAAACGTTCCATCGAATTTTCCTTGGAAGCCTGAATAGCATTTACTAAATTCGTCGCTGATTTTTCACCCATACGCTCAAGTTCGACTAGTTGTTCTACAGTTAAGTGATACAAATCAGAGACATCATGAATTAAATCTGCACGTAAAAACTGCTCAACGACCTTATCACCAAGACCATCAATATTCATAGCATTACGCGATACAAAATATTTAATGCTCTCCGCAATTTGTGCAAAACATGCAGGATTTACACAACGTAATGCTACTTCTCCTTCAATACGAATAAGTTCGCTCTCACAAACAGGACAATTTTCGGGCATTACGTAGGGAACTGAGTCCTCAGGGCGCTGCTCCAGTAGTACACCTACAACTTGTGGAATAATGTCTCCGGCTTTTCGGATAATGACTGTATCTCCTAGTCGAATATCTTTATCTCGAATTAAATCCTCATTGTGTAAAGATGCACGTTGAACCGTCGTACCTGCCACTTGAACAGGCGATAAAATAGCAGTTGGTGTAACAACCCCTGTACGCCCAACCGTTAAATCAATATCAAGTAATGTTGTGACTACTTCCTCAGCAGGGAATTTATAAGCAATTGCCCAACGTGGACTCTTTGCCGTATAACCAAGTTCATCCTGCTGTGCATAGCGATCCACCTTAATAACAATACCGTCAATTTCATAGGCTAAATTCGGACGATCTTCAGTCCATTTTTCGATGAATGCTAGTACCTCCTCAATCGTTGAGCAGCGTTGACGCTCTTTATTTGATGGGAAGCCTAGTCCCTCTAAATAATCGAGCATCTCTGCGTGGCCGTCAATACCATATGCCTCACCATCTCCCCCAATTGCATAAATAAAGGTTGATAGCTGACGACTCGCTGCAATTTTAGGGTCTAACTGGCGTAAAGAGCCAGCAGCCGCATTTCGCGGATTAGCAAATAATTCTTCTCCGTTTTCAGTACGTTGGGCATTCAATTTTTCAAATGATTTTTTAGGCATATACGCCTCACCACGTACTTCTATTGCGATCGGTTCCTTTAATCGAAGAGGTATTGCTCGAATCGTTTTTAAATTTGCTGTAATATCTTCCCCTACAACACCGTCTCCTCGCGTTGCCCCTTGTACAAAAACTCCATTTTCGTATTTTAAAGAAATCGCAAGACCATCTATTTTTAACTCGCAAACATAAGAAAAGTTATCACCGATTGCTTGACGCACTTTACGATCAAATTCACGTAAATCTTCTTCATTAAAAGCGTTTGATAGACTTAGCATAGGGTAATCGTGAGTCACTTTTTTAAAGCCCTCTACCACTGCTCCGCCAACACGCTGTGTCGGTGAATCTGGGTAAATTAGTGAAGGATTTGCTTCCTCTAAAGCAATAAGTTCATGTAATAATTGGTCATAAACACTATCTGCTACGACCGGTTTATCCAACACGTAATAGGCGTGACCGTATTCATGCAATAATTTATTTAACTCCGCAATACGCTGTTCTATTTCGTTCATTTAAGTTCCTCCGCTTACGCTTTTTCAATAGGTGCAAACTGTGCCAATAATCGCTTAATGCCAACTGGTTGTGGAAAGGCGATATCTAGCTCCGTACCATCACCCTCACCTTTTACACTGACAACCATACCTGTTCCCCATTTTTTATGGATCGCCTTGTCCCCGGCCTTCCAGCCAAATTGGTCTCCACCGGTTGTTTGTAAACGAGCTGTTGCTGGTTGTGTTTTCTGAATTGCTCCAAGTGTACGTTTTTGGTACCCACCTGCTGAACGATTACTAGAGGCAAACGGAACCTCAGGCTTCGTACCACCTTTGGACATTGATTCTGTAATATCCTCAGAAATTTCACCTAAGAAACGAGAGACATTGTTATAGCTAGAACGACCAAAAATTGTACGACTTTGTGCACTAGTTAAATACAAACGTTCCTCCGCACGTGTGATACCTACGTAAGCGAGACGACGTTCTTCTTCCATTTCATCCATATCATCAAGTGAACGAGAATGTGGGAAGATATTTTCCTCCATTCCAATGATAAAGACCACAGGGAATTCTAAGCCCTTTGCGGCATGCATCGTCATTAAAATAATGTTGCCCTTCGATGTATCCTCTTTATCAAGTGCATCAATATCTGCAATTAGAGCTAAATCTGTTAAAAAGGCAATTAAGCTCTTTTCATCACTACGCTCCTCAAAAGCCTTTGTTACTGATAAAAACTCTTCAATATTTTCTAAGCGACTTTCCGCTTCAATAGTCTTTTCGTTTTGTAGCATTGCACGATAACCTGATTTGTCAATGACTTGCTCTACAATTTCAGTCACAGATAAATATTCTTGCATCTCTGTAAAGCCTTTAATCATCGCATAAAACTGCTCAGCCGAATTAGCAGCCTTCCCTGTTAGACCCATGAATACAAGATCATTCATTGCATCAAAAATAGAGCGATCTTGTTCAATCGCATAGCGCGCCATTTTTTCAAAGGAGGTTGCACCTATACTACGCTTTGGCTCATTGATAATACGTGCAAGTGATAAATCATCATCATTATTGGCAATAAGGCGCAAGTAGGCAAGTAAGTCCTTAATCTCTTTACGATCATAGAACTTAGTACCACCAACTATTTGATAAGCCATATTGGACTTAACAAGCACTTCCTCCATCACACGAGACTGAGCATTTGTACGATAGAGTATCGCAAAGTCATCAAATGAACGATTTTCTTTTTGAATATGCTGTTGGATTGTTTGTACAACGAATTGTGCTTCCTCTTGCTCGTTATACGCTTTGTACAATACGATTTTTTCACCCTCTGCATTTTCTGTACGCAGTTCTTTTGGATAACGTGTTGTATTATTTTGAATGACGTCATTTGCTGCTTGTAGGATGCGTTTTGTTGAACGATAATTTTGCTCAAGCATAATGGCCTTAGCATTCGGATAATCCTTTTCGAATGAAAGAATATTGCCAATGTCCGCACCACGCCAACGATAAATCGATTGGTCTGAATCACCTACAACACAAATATTTTTAAATTTCTTGGCCAGCATCTGAACAAGTAAATATTGAGATTTATTCGTATCTTGATACTCATCCACATGAATATATTGAAATTTATTTTGATAGTATTCAAGCACTTCAGGTACACGCTTGAATAATGTAATAGTTGTCATAATCAAATCATCAAAATCGAGGGATTGATTGCGGCGTAGTCTTTTTTCATAACCTTTATAAACCTGGGCAACCGTTTTTTCGTAAGGATTATTTTCATTGATTTGGCCTGCATAATCATCCGCAGTTATACATTCGTTTTTTGCTGAACTTATTGCATTTAAAATTGCACGTGGTTCAAAACGCTTCGTGTCAATATTTTCATCCTTCATAACATTTTTAATAACGGATAGCTGATCAGTCGAATCTAAAATTGAAAAATTACGTGATATCCCTAGCTGATCAATATTGCGTCGTAAAATTCTCACACACATTGAGTGGAAGGTCGATACCCACATACTATCACCAGTTCCGTTACCAAGAATGCCATCAATACGCTCACGCATTTCACGTGCAGCTTTATTGGTAAATGTGATTGCTAAAATCTTTGATGGGTATACTTCTTTTTCGATTACTAAGTATGCTATACGATGTGTCAATACACGTGTCTTCCCTGATCCAGCCCCCGCCATAATTAGAAGCGGTCCCTCAGTTGTTTTAACCGCATTTTCCTGCTCAGGGTTCATACCTGCTAATAAGTTTTTCGTTAACTGCTCCATTTCGCACCGCCTTACAAACATTTATTTATCAATTATGCCTCGGCATAATTGCGTCCGGAATCGGCTTTGTGCTTGCACAAAGAACTCCTTTCCGATTCCGTGACATCCGCCGGAGGCTTTAACTTCTTTCAGCAGGTGTTTGGACACCTGCTGAAAAAGTTAAATTATATCGTATTTTTAACAGCCTTAACAGTCGCAAGTGCAGCTTTTAAATCTTCGTAAATAATATTACCAACTACTACTGTATCTGCATATTTTGCCATTTCTGCTGCTTGCTTAGCAGATGTAATGCCGCCACCGTAAAACAGTCGCGTATTTTTCAGCTCTTTTTTCACAGCACTTACAACGTCTATATCACCATAAGTTCCGCTATACTCTACATAAAATACAGGTAGTCTAAAGAAATTTTCAGCCATACGTGCGTAAGCTACAACATCATCAATGGATAAATCTGTTTTCGCATTCGTTACTTCTGCTACTTTACAGTCCGGGTTTAAAATACAATAACCTTCAGCTACTAATTCATCCCACACCATAATATCTCCATACTCCTTAATGGCCTCATGGTGTAGATTTTTAATCCACTTTGGATCATCACTATTCAACACAGTTGGAATGAAATAATAGTCATAGCCTGGTGTTACCGAATCAATTGAAGAAATTTCAAGCGCAATTGGTACTTCAAAGCGTCGTACACGAACAAGCAGATCTAATACACCATCTAATGTTACACCGTCTGTTCCACCAACTATAATAACATCTGTACCTGACTCACAAATTCTTTCTAGTGCCTCATCTGAGATGTCTTTAGCTGGGTCTAGTTTGAACACATGTCTCCATTCTAAATAATCCATCTATTTTACCACCTATCATTTTCTATCTATTCGTTTACAAGTATAGCTTATGACTGTCGACAAAAAAATGAAAAAGACTGAGCAGAACCTCTACCCAGCCTCTTTACCTACTATTCTTTTGGTGCTTGAAACGGCTTTTCATCTGGATACAAACGACCTAGCATTTCATCATATGTATCATTCCCGTAATCAAAGCAACGACGTACACGTGAAATAGTTGCAGTACTTGCACCTGTTTCCTTTTTAATGGATTCGTAGGTTTTCTTTAAACGTAGTAAATGCGCAACCTCAAAGCGTTGTGCCAGCGATTGAATTTCACTAATCGTACATAAATCATCAAAAAACTTATAGCATTCTTCGATGTCTTTCAGCTCTAACACTGCTTTAAATAATTGATCTGTTTGATGCCCTCGAATTTTTTCGATTTGCATGCAATTTTCCTCCCTTTAAGGCTGCGTTTTCACCATTGCTTGTAACCCTGGTGAAGTTGGTATGAAATGAACCCAAGACTTCCCTGGTACTAGCTTTACAAGTTCCCCAGACTCTTCTACAGCCATTGGTATTCCATCAATATTAGCCCATTTGACTTCTCTCATATAGCCATTTTGAAATACATACGCATTTCCACCAGAAGTTAAATCAATTTCTTGGCGTCCCTCTTTATCAACAGTTTGATGTTTCATTTCAAAAAATAGAACATTTGCCAATGATAATGTGTCGCCTGTTAACATATCCTTTGTGTCAACGCCAGCCGATTGTCGTCCATAACGATTACTTTGATGATCATACACATACGAATTATGGAAATACTCACTATTTCCGTAGTAAATGTCAACTTGACTTGTTTCAATGCCTATTTTACCACGTTCATCGGGTTCATAAAAAGCCTGACTTACTTTTTCACGGTAAATCATTGAAGCGTCCACTTTTTCAGCTCCATTTAAGATATTTTCAGGCGTAATATACGAGTTGTGTGGAGCAACACGATCTTTTGAACGTTTAAAAAGTGTACCATCATAATCCATACCATTTATATTGTCGACTACATTATTACTAAGCATTGATTTTGCTTCTGGGCTATAGCCATGTGCTACGTAAAATGCATCGAAGCCTTTCGCAAGATCAACAAAATAAGATCGAGCACTACGAACAGGCCCTATATTTTCTGGCAGTTCACTTTGATAGACTGCTAAAAAACGAGTTACATTGCCTTCTGCCAACATTTCATAAATGATATCTGCCGCAGCCAATCCTGATTGTGGACGTGCTTCAGGATGATTATTAATTGTGACCATAATCGGGCGTTGTGTGATTTCTTCCTTAACAGCCTCGCCTGTTAACGGAGCAACTTCCGACCCTTCTTGAACAGACTCTCCAATAGCAGATTCTTCGTCAACTTTTTTCGTATCGTCTTCCTTCACTTCCGATGAATCTTTTGAACATCCTCCTATCAATAAGGTACTAAAAGCCATGGCAATAAATAGTTTCTTTGATTTGAACACAAGCATTACTCTCCTTTAATCAACTACATTTAACTGTAATTCTGGCTATACCATAGGGAAACTTCAACTAGCGCATCACTGCTGGTAATAATAACTTATTCTTCATAACATCAAAAATCCCTTTTGGTGTGATACGGATATATGGTAAATGTGTAGATTGTAAGAATAATAAAGAATAAATTGCATCTCCTAAGTGGTAACCACGTTCCGCTAATGCTTGTTTTAAGAACTTCTCTTTTTCTGATAGCTCCTTAACATCCCCATCATATAAAAGACCACCAATAGTTAATGGTACAGTTGCAATTACTTCACCCTTTTCAACAAGTACAATCCCACCACGCATTGCCTTCATTTCTTCAAAAGCTGTAATCATATCATCTTTATTTTTTCCGATCAGCAAGATATCGCCTGTATTCGAATAAGAGGAGGCAAAACCTTGAACACTAGTAGCAAAACCTTTAATCATCGTGTTAACATGCCATTTGCCATCTCTATTGATGAGCATTAAATAGCATTCATCATGATCTGCAAGTTGCCCTTCTCTAGTAATTAATGAGTTATATGGTTTCGTAATAACATCATTTACTAGCTCAATTCCAAACGGCATCGAGAACTGAAAGTCATGAGAAGTTAATGAAAAATCTAAATCAAATGCCGGTAACGCTGAATAGTCAATTTCAGCAAGCCTTTGTACTCGCTCTCCATCGCGTTTTAACCAAACTCCTTTTGATAATACACTCTCAGGAACTGGGTGCCATTCATCTTGTAAAATATTAAGTGAGGCAAATCGGCCAGTTGCGATAAAACCATGTAAGCTGGACATATTATAATAACGTGCCACATTGTAGGAAGCCATTTGATAAGCATCTATTGGTGCTACACCTGCATCTAAGGCTACTTGAATACATTTATCCATCACACCATCCTCATGAAAAGATGGTGGCGAGCCATCTGTTGTCATCATTAAATGGTCAAAAATAGGTAGCTCTTTTTCGACTATTCCCTTTAATAGATTTGGTAAATCTGGACGTATTGAAGAATGACGCAGCGTTACCGCGTATCCTTGCATAATGCGTCGTTCCACTTCTTCCACTGTCATAGCTTCATGATCACCATCTGCACCAAGTAGCTTCATACGCGCTAAAGTTCGTTCTGATGCGCCAGGGAAGTGCCCCTCTATTTTTTTCCCGTAGCCCTTAGCCATTTGCATACGATAGAGCATTTGGTCATCTCCATGTAACAACCTTGGCCAGCCCGTTAATTCTCCTCCAAGTAAAACATCATCTCGTTCTAACCATTCTAAAATGGACGTATTAGAAAAAATTTCTTCCTCCTGTTCCATTTCAGTTTGCGAATCAAAACGTGTCCACCAGTAAAAGGAAAACGGTAGCTTTTTCAAATTATCTAATATTGAAAACGCTTTCTTATTTTCTAAAGATAAAACGAAGCTTAAATTATCAGAAATAAAAGTTGTAGTTCCTAGCTGTCCACAAAAATCAGCAAAAGATTGTGGATGGTATAATTGGAACGGATGAACATGTGGCTCAATATATCCTGGGACAATTGTTTTATTCGTACAATCTACCACTTCTGTCCCTTCTAATAACGGAGGCATTCTATCACCAGCATAGACAATACGTTCTCCTAAAATCCAAATGTTTCCTACTACCCACTGTTTGAGCATGCTATGTAAATAACGTGCATTTTTTAATACAATATCCGGTGCATTTTTGCCATCAACTACAGCCAATTGTTGGCGTAATTCTGTAATTCTCCATACTGGATCCATTCTATTCGCCCCTTCCTAAATTGCGTAAAATTTCATTGTGTAAATCTAACTTATAATCACATACTAGTACTGCATAAACGCTTATTTTCATAAAAATAGTGCTTTATGCAATCATCTTGTTTCAATCGTAACACAGCACTTTCATAAAGCAAAGTGCACCCCGCTTTATTTTTTCCACAATGACTAAAGGAGGAAATTATGATGCAAGAAACTAATTTAAGCGAACAAAATGCCTTCTGTCGCTTTGCCATGGGTACAAGTTTAACGGCATTTGGTATCGCTAGGGTCTCAAGAAATCCTAATTGTATGAGAGGTCGATTGATGATTGCATTTGGTGCCATGAAAATGGCTGAGGGTATCTTTAAGTATTGCCCAACTAAAGCTTTACTGAGCTCTAATATGCAGAGTGCTATGAACAGCAACAACAATAACACTTCTATGCAAAGTATGCTCAGTGGCCAAAATTCTATGTCATCTGAACAAATCGATAAACTCATGAAGGATTTCTCCTCTGCTATTTCTGGAACTATGTCAGGATCAAATGCAACTGCTTCAAAGCAATCTGACTCCAGCACTTCAAATCAAAATTCCTCAGACAGTAAAAATTCTGCAAATCAAGCACAAAATCCTTCTTAGTCAAAGGAGCCGTCTCAATTGTATTATTGAGACGGCTCTCACCCTTTTTAATCATAGTGACCATCACCATAGCGAGGGGTTGATTTCCGTTCCGGCTGGGCGCTTTCCTGGGGGCGTTCGATGAGCCGCTTCGCTTCGCTGCAGGGTCTCATCTGAAACGCTATTCCCCGAGGAGTCGCCCAGCCTCCACTCCAATCAACTATTTGCAAAGCATACATTTTAACAAAATGTCATCTCTAAATTACGATGATGGACCAAAATTTATTAGAAACACTTGTATGGCAGATTACTACAACGAGGGTTGATTTACGTTCGGCTCATTTAATCAGTCACTACTTAAACGTACGCCAGCCGATATCTTTGCGGTAGAAGAAATTGTTCCATTCTTCAGTTGCAATACCTGCGTATACTTTTTCTTGTGCTTCTTTTAAAGTAGCTGCCTTTGCGCCAACCAATAATATTCGGCCACCATTACCAACAAAGTTCTCATCTACAAACTTTGTACCCGCATGGAATACCGCGTGTGAAGCTGATAGTGCCTCTAAGTTAGGTAATGCATGTCCTTTTTCAACGTCCCCTGGATAGCCTTCAGCGGCAATTACTACGCCTAGCATTGCTTCATCAGACCATTGCAAATCAAATGGCGTTTCTTCCATTAATGCTGTCATAAATGCACCAAAGTCAGATGCCATACGTGGTAAAACTACTTGTGTTTCTGGATCACCAAAGCGTGCATTAAACTCAATCACTTTCGGACCATTTTTCGTTAAAATCAATCCTGCATATAGTATCCCTGTAAACGATACACCATCTGTCTCCATACCTTTCACAGTTGGTTCAACAATCGTCTTATAAGTAACATCTACTACTTCTTGAGAAATTTGAGGCACTGGGGAATAGGCTCCCATACCACCTGTGTTCGGTCCTTTATCGCCATCATAAGCACGTTTATGGTCTTGAGCAATGACCATTGGATAAATCTGACCTTTATGGACAAACGACATGAAGGAGAATTCTTCTCCATCCAGGAATTCTTCAATGACCACTCGAGAAGATGATTCACCATAACGTTGGTTACCGATCATATCCTTTACAGCTTCAACGGCTTCTTCTTCAGTCATTGCTACAACTACACCTTTACCAGCTGCTAAACCATCTGCCTTGATAACGATTGGAGCACCTTGCTCTTTAATATAGGCAATAGCCTTATCTGCTTCAGTAAATGTTTCATGGGCTGCTGTTGGGATATGATACTTATTCATAATATCCTTAGCGTATGATTTACTGCTTTCGATTTGTGCTGCTTCCTTTGTTGGACCAAATATTCGTAAGCCACGAGCCGTAAAGAAATCCACGATTCCTTCAGCAAGTAGTTGCTCAGGCCCAACAAAGGTTAAATCTACCTCATTTTCTTTAGCGAATTGTGCCAAGCCTGCAAAATCCATTGCATCAATCGCCACAACTTCTGCATCTCCTCGCATGCCATCATTACCAGGTGCTACAAATACTTTATTGACAGATGGTGAAATACTAAATTGTTTGGCGATAGCATGCTCACGACCGCCGCTTCCAATGACTAATACTTTCATTTTAGGGAATCCTCCTCTTTGTGCATAAGACCGAGATGAGCCAACATCTCGGTCTAGTTTTTGGATATTTTAGTGTTTGAAATGACGTACGCCAGTGAATACCATTGCGATGCCGTATTCATTAGCTTTATCGATTGAATCCTGATCTTTTATAGAGCCGCCTGGTTGAATAATTGCTGTAATACCAGCTGCCGCAGCTGCTTCCACTGTATCGCTCATTGGGAAGAATGCATCTGATGCTAATGCTGCGCCTTTTGCCTTTTCGCCTGCTTGTTCAAATGCGATTTTAGCTGCTCCGACACGGTTCATTTGACCAGCACCAACACCAAGTGTCATTTGAGAATCTGTAACGACGATAGCATTAGATTTAACGTGCTTCACAACTGCCCAGCCAAGCTGTAACGCTTCCCATTCTTGTGTTGTCGGTTCGCGGTCCGTGACAACTTTAATATCTGCATCGGCAAAGCCGTAGCGATCTGGTTCTTGCACAAGAAGGCCACCTTCAACTGATACAACATTGAATTTGTCTTGTATTGCTTGCTCGAAAGGAATTATTAGTAAGCGAATATTTTTCTTTTTCGTTAAAATATCAAGTGCTTCTTGAGAGAAAGCTGGTGCAATAATAATTTCTAAAAAGATATGGCTTAATTTTTCAGCAGTTGCTGCATCTACTTCCATATTTAAAGCAATAATGCCGCCGAAAATAGACGTTGAATCTGCCTCATATGCTTTATCAAACGCTTCTTCTAATGTTGCACCCGTTCCAACACCACAAGGATTCATGTGCTTTACAGCTACTGCTGCAGGCATTTCAAACTCTTTGACAATTTGTAATGCTGCATTCCCATCTTGAATATTGTTGTATGATAATTCTTTACCATGTAATTGCGTAGCATAAGCTAATGAAAAATCTGAGCCTAGACGTTTTTGATAGAACGCTGCTTTTTGATGAGGATTTTCACCATAGCGTAAGTTTTGTTTTAATTCATATGTCATTGTTAAGCTCTCTGGGAACTCTTCTTCTGTTAAGTAGTTTGAGATATATGAATCATAAGCGGCTGTGTGACGGAAAACTTTTGCAGCTAACTTGCGACGTGTTTCAATTGTCGTTACACCATTTGCTTTCAGTTCCTCTAATACGTTCGTATAGTCATTGCTATCCACAATTACTGTTACATATTGATGGTTTTTTGCTGCAGAACGTAACATTGTTGGACCACCGATATCAATATTTTCGATCGCATCATCCCATGTTACATTAGGCTTTGAAATTGTTTCAACGAACGGGTAAAGATTGACACAAACAATCTCAATTGGCTCAATTCCATGCTCATTCATTTGTGCTTGATGAGAAGTATCGTCAAACTTTCCTAATAGTCCACCGTGAATCATAGGGTTTAAAGTTTTTACACGGCCATCTAAAATTTCAGGGAATTTAGTTACTTCATCGACTGCTGTTACAGCAACATTATTGTCTTGTAACATTTTTTTCGTACCACCAGTTGATAAAATTTCATAACCTAATGCTACTAGTTCTTTTGCAAATTCTAAAATACCATCTTTATTGGAAACACTGATTAATGCACGTTTTGTCACAACAATATCCTCCTAATTTTTACGATCATCACCAAAACGTGTGGTTGATTTCCGTTCCGACTGGGCGCTTTGTAGCTGACGCTTCGCTTTCGCGCAGAGCAGAGCTTCCTGGGGGCGTCCGATGAGCCGCTTCGCTTCGCTGCAGGGTCTCGGGCCAACACGATGTTGGTCACGAAGGCGTTATCACAGGATGTGATGGTTTTAGCCTTCGTTCCTCTATCGCTAATCCCCAAGGAGTCGCCCAGCCTCCACTCCAATCAACTTATTTACATAGTAGACGTTTTAACAAAAGTTACCCACAACTTTTGGTGATGAACCAATTTTTATCGTGTTTGCCACGAATATGTCTTGCTATTGATAGAGTAGAGTTAGGCTGTATTGTTCCAGAAGACCTAACTCCTCACCACTGAATTACTTTAATAACTGCTGTAAAGCTTTTGTATAGAGTACATGCTCTTCTTTATGAATGGCCGTTTCTGTTGCCTCACGGTCACCATCAACAACTGACACTGCCGCTTGAGCAATAATAGGGCCTGTGTCCATACCTTCGTCTACAAAATGTACAGTCACACCTGTTATCTTGACTCCATGTTCCATCGCTTGACCAATGGCATCTTTACCAGGGAAAGCTGGTAATAGTGAAGGATGGATATTCACGATGCGTTGCGGAAAGGCCGTCAGTAATACTTCACTAATTAAGCGCATATAACCCGCAAGCACAATCCATTCAACGTCATATTTACGTAGAGCCTCGATAATAGCTGTCTCGTAATCTGCTTTTGTTGCAAACTCTTTCGGACTTAAAGCTAGCACTGGAATACTAAAGTTTTCAGCTCGTGTGACTACAAATGCGCCAGGCTTGTCTGTAACAACAAGCTCGACTTTTACATTTAGTTCGCCACGTTCAATAGCCTCTTGAATGGCCTGAAAGTTACTACCGCTCCCTGAAGCAAAAACGGCAATTTTAGTTGGTGCAGTCATTACACTAAACTCCCATCATGTGAGCCATTAAATACAACACCCTCGCCTTTCACAACGCGACCAATTGTGTATGCTTTTTCACCATTTTCTTCCACTGTAGCAAGCACATTCTCTACTTCATTTGCAGGTACAGCTAAAACGAAGCCAATACCCATATTAAAGACATTATATAAATCCTTATCCTCTAGCTGTCCTTTTTCTTTTAAAAATTCAAAAATACGTAAGACAGGCCAAGAACCTAAATCAATTTCAGTTGCTAAACCTTCGGGCATCATACGTGGTAGGTTTTCATAAAAGCCACCGCCAGTTACATGTGCACAGCCATGAACGTCCGCTGCTTTTAAAGCCGCAAGCACAGGTTTCGCATATAATTTTGTTGGCACTAACAAGGCTTCCCCGATAGGACCAAGATCCTCGTAGCCTTCCACAATCGAATCAACTGCGTAATTATTATCAGCAAAGACAATTTTTCGTACTAATGAGTAACCGTTTGAATGCACACCGCTTGAAGCAATACCAACAAGTACGTCACCTTCTACAATTTTTTCACCTGTCACGATTGCTGATTTTTCACAAGCTCCTACTGCAAAACCAGCTAAATCATACTCATCTTCATCGTAAAGACCTGGCATCTCTGCAGTTTCACCACCGATTAATGCCGCACCAGATTGCACACAGCCATCCGCAACGCCCTTTACAATTTGTTCAATTTTCGCTGGCTCAGCTTTTCCAAGAGCTACATAATCTAAAAAGTACAGTGGTTCAGCACCTTGCGCTACGATATCATTGACACACATTGCTACACAGTCCACACCAATCGTGTCGTGCTTGTCCACCATAAATGCTAGTTTTAGCTTTGTCCCAACACCATCTGTACCTGAAATAAGAACAGGTTCCTTAAGATTTAGTTCTGACAAGTCAAACATACCACCAAAGCCACCGAACGTTCCCATCACACCTAGACGGTTTGTACGTTCAACGTGAGACTTCATTCGTTTTACGGCTTCGTAGCCTGCTTCAATATTTACACCTGCTTGTTCATATGCTTTTGACACGCAGAGTTCCTCCTTATCATCCAAATCTAGATCTGTCATCATTGCTAGACGTATTTAGATGTTTTTCTTAACGTAATAGTTCTTTTTCATGTGGTAAGATTGTATCCGGAAAAATTTCTGTTGGATATTTGCTTGTAAAGCATGCTAGGCATAATCCACGGTTTTCATCTTCATATGGTCTTGCAATCGTCTCCACCATGCCCTCAACGGAAAGGAATGTTAGTGAATCGGCTCCTATAGTTTCACGAATTTCATCTACACTTTGGCTAGATGCAATCAATTCTTCATGTGTTGAAGTATCGATGCCATAATAGCAAGGATCCGTCATTGGTGGCGAAGAAATCACAACATGTACTTCTGCCGCACCTGCATCTTTTAACATTTTTACAATACGTCTTGAAGTTGTACCACGAACGATTGAATCGTCCACCATCACTACGCGTTTACCTTTTACGACTTGAACAACTGGAGAAAGCTTCATTTTCACACCGCGTTCACGTAATTCCTGTGTCGGTTGGATAAATGTACGACCTACATAACGATTTTTAATAAGACCTAGCTCATAAGGAATACCGCTTTCCTCTGCAAAGCCAATTGCTGCAGAAATACTTGAGTCAGGCACACCTGTTACAACATCAGCTTCAATATGTGCACATTCACGAGCAAGCTGTTTTCCCATACGTTTACGTGCCATATGGACGTTAATACCATCAATATCAGAATCAGGACGTGCTAAATACACGTACTCCATCGCGCACATTGCACGTTTATCCATTTCTGCAAAACGATCAGATTTTACACCTTCGTCGTTGATAATTAATAACTCACCAGGTTCAACAGATCGAACGAATTCTGCACCTATTAAATCGAATGCGCAAGTTTCAGAGGCTACAACCCAGCCATCTCCTAGCTTTCCAAGAGATAATGGACGTAAACCATGTGGATCACGTGCAACAAGCATTTCATCTTTAGTCATAATTAAGAACGAATACGCACCCTTTAATAATGAGAGGGCATTTTTCACCTTTGCACGGAATGGTGAATGCGAGCTTTTCTTAATAAGATGTGCTAGCACTTCTGTATCGGAGCTTGAATGGAAGATACTTCCTTGTCGCTCTAAATACTGCTTTAGGTGCGTAGCATTGACTAAGTTACCGTTATGAGCAATTGAAAGGCTTCCAGTTGAGGAGTGGAATAATAACGGCTGTACATTTTCAATACCGCCTCCACCAGCAGTCGTATAACGAACATGAGCAATTGCTGCTTTTCCGTTAACTGCCTTTAACTTATCTTCGTTGAAAACATCATTAACTAGTCCTTCGCCTTTCACCGCGCGAAGATGCTGACCGTCAGAAACGACGATTCCAGCACCTTCTTGGCCACGGTGTTGAAGAGCATGAAGCCCGTAATAACTAAGGTGTGCTGGATTTGGGTTGCCCCAAATACCAAACACCCCACATTCTTCGTTTAAGCCTCTGAGTTCAGCAAGCATGGGATTGCTCCTTTCCAATTAGAACGGAATTCCTCCACTGTACCATCTACAAGCACACCGTTATCACCGTTGATTTTAACAAGCGCATCGTTAGTTACGACACCGATTTTCTGTGCATCTTTTACAATTTCTACAAATGCAGCTGCATTTTCTTCTTTCACTGTTACAACGAAACGAGATTGTGTTTCACTGAATAATGCTGTTGTAGCAGAGCCAGTTAATGTAACATCAACACCTAAGCCATTTGCGCCAAATGTTGTTTCAGCAAGCGCTACTGCAAGACCACCCTCTGCCACATCATGTGCAGATTGTACGATTCCGGCTTTAATCGCTTTGAGCAATGCTTGTTGACGTGCAGCTTCAATCTGTAGGTCAATAGCTGGTGCTTTACCTGAAATAACCCCATTATTTAATAATTTTTGAAGCTCAGAACCACCAAATTCAGTTTTTGTATCGCCGATCACAAACACTACATCACCAGCAGCTTTTACATCTTGAGTTGTCACATGTGCCAAATCTTCAATTAGTCCAACCATACCGATTGTTGGTGTTGGGTAAACTGCTTCTCCAGAACGCTCGTTATAAAGAGACACGTTACCGCCGATTACTGGCGAATTCAGTGCTGTACAAGCTGCTGAAATACCATCAGCTGATTTTTCAATTTGCCAGAAGATTTCTGGTTTCTCAGGATTACCAAAGTTTAAGCAGTCAGTAATCGCTAATGGTGTACCACCAGTTGCTACGATATTACGAGCCGCTTCTGCTACAGCAATGGCACCGCCTACCTCTGGATCTAGGTAAATATAACGAGAGTTACAGTCTGTAGTCATTGCTAACCCTTTGTTCGTACCGCGAACGCGGATAACTGCTGCATCAGAACCTGGTGCAACGACTGTTGATGTACGTACTTGATAATCATATTGATCGTATACCCACTCTTTAGAAGCAATTGTTGGTGCTTTTAAAAGTGCGTTTAATGTTTCTTTGTAATCTGTTACGGCTGGTTCCGTGTTTTCTATCGCCTGGAACTCAGCATAGTAAGTAGGCTCTGCAGATGGCTTATGATAAACTGGTGCATCTTCTGCAAGTGCATCAGCAAGTACTTCAGCTACAACTTCACCATTGTGTAATAAGCGAAGCATTTTATCATCTGTCACTCGACCAATTGCCACAGCATCTAAATCATATTTATCGAAAATCGCTTTAATTTCTTCTTCGCGACCTTTTTTCACAACAAGTAGCATACGCTCCTGAGATTCAGATAGCATCATTTCATATGCTGTCATGCCTGTCTCACGTTGTGGTACTAAGTCTAAGTTCATTTCTACACCAGAGCCAGCCTTAGAAGCCATTTCTGCTGATGAAGAAGTAAGACCAGCAGCACCCATATCTTGAATACCTACTAGAGCGTCAGATTTTACAACTTCTAAACATGCTTCAAGTAAAAGTTTCTCCATGAATGGGTCTCCTACTTGTACTGCTGGACGTTGGTTTTCAGATTCCTCTGTTAACTCCTCGGATGCAAATGTTGCACCGTGGATACCGTCACGACCTGTTTTTGCGCCAACATACATGACTGTATTTCCTACGCCAGCTGCGATCCCGCGTTGAATATCTTTGTGGTCAATTAAACCTACACACATTGCATTAACAAGTGGATTACCTTCATAGCAAGGATCAAATTGAATCTCTCCGCCTACAGTTGGAATTCCGATACAGTTACCGTAACCTGCGATACCAGCAACTACTTCTTCAAATAAATATTTACCACGCGCTGATTTTAATTCGCCAAAGCGTAGTGAGTTCAGCATCGCAATTGGACGTGCACCCATTGAGAAAACGTCACGGATAATACCACCAACACCTGTTGCAGCACCTTGATAAGGCTCGATTGCTGAAGGATGGTTGTGTGATTCCATTTTAAATACAACTGCTTGTTCATCACCAATATCTACGATACCTGCGCCTTCACCTGGACCTTGTAAAACTTGAGGACCCTTTGTAGGGAATTTACGTAACACTGGTTTTGAATTTTTGTATGAGCAATGCTCAGACCACATTACTGAGAAAAGACCTGTCTCTGTCCAGTTTGGTAGACGTCCTAAAATACCTTCTACCATTGCAAATTCTTCGTCTGACATCCCCATACCAGCGTATAGCTTTTGATCTTTAATTTGCTGTGCTGTTGGCTCAAACTTAGTTGTTGACATGATTTTCCCTCCACTGCTTCACAATTGATTTAAATACTGCTAGACCGTCTGCTCCGCCCACCAGTGCATCAACAGCTCGCTCTGGGTGAGGCATCATACCTAGTACATTGCCGCGCTCGTTTACAATCCCCGCGATATCTTCTAAAGAACCGTTTGGATTTTCGCCTGAGTATGTGAACACGATTTGATTGTTGTCTTTTAATTGTTGTAAAGTTTCCTCATCACAGTAATAGTTACCTTCACCATGTGCGATTGGAATATTGATCATTTGACCCTGCTCATATTGGTTTGTGAATAATGTATTGTTGTTTTCAACTTTTAGCTGGATTGTACGGCACATGAATTTCAAATTTTTATTGCGAAGTAATGCACCTGGTAATAAACCTGCTTCAGTTAAGATTTGGAATCCATTACATACGCCTAATACCGGCTTACCAGCATCTGCTGCTTTCTTGACCTCTGCCATAATATTAGATTGGTTTGCCATTGCACCACAACGAAGATAATCCCCGTATGAGAAGCCTCCCGGTACTAAAATGCCATCAAAGCCACTTAAATCTGTTGCTGTATGCCATACATATTCTACTTCTTCACCTAGCTCGTCTTTAATCGCATGATACATATCGATATCACAGTTTGACCCAGGGAATACGAGTACTGCGAATTTCATGATTAGTTTGCCTCCTCGACTTCGTAACGGTAGTCTTCGATTACAACGTTAGTTAAAACCTTTTCACACATTTCTTTTACTAGAGTATCAATATCACGTTCTGTATCTTTAATTGTTAGTTCAAGATATTTACCGATACGTAAATCTTCTACTTCAGCGTAACCCATTTTCACTAAAGAACCTTGTACAGCTGAACCTTGTGGATCAAGAATGCTCTCGCGTAATGTTACGTAAATTTTAACTTTTTTCATTGTTATTTGCCTCCGAGTCTAGAAAGTATAATAGTATAAACTTCAGTTAAATTACCAAGATCTCTACGAAAGACATCTTTGTCTAACTTTTGATTTGTAGTTGCATCCCAAAGTCTACATGTATCTGGTGATATTTCATCTGCCAGTAGTACATTTCCATCATTGTCACGTCCGTACTCTAATTTAAAGTCAATTAGCGTAACATTGACATCTGCAAATAATGGCTGCAGAACTTTGTTAATTGTAAGTGCACCATCATAAATGGCAGTCACTTCTTCAGGTGTTGCAAGATCAAGTACGTCAATATGCTCCGTTGTAATGAACGGATCGCCAAGCTCATCGTCTTTATAATAAAACTCAACGATTGGGCGTTTTAATGGTGTACCTTCCTCAAGGCCAAGACGTTTCGCTAAGCTGCCTGCCGCTATATTACGAACTACGACCTCAATTGGAATAATATCTACCTTTTTTACAAGCTGTTGCGTATCAGACAATTGTTTTACGAAATGTGACGCAATTCCGTTAGCTTGTAATTTTTCGAAAATTAATGAAGTAATGCGATTATTTAATACGCCTTTACCTTCAATTTCTTCTTTTTTCTCACCATTAAATGCTGTTGCACTATCCTTGTACTCAACGAGTAGCACGTTTTGCTCCTCTGTTGTATACAATTTTTTTGCTTTACCTTCGTACAAAAGTTGACCTTTAGTCATTTCGTTTTTCCCCCTGGTATTATGAGATACGCGCGTATTGTTCAGAATTGAATCGTGCGTATACGATTCAATTCTGTAACATCCGCTAGTGACTCTACTTAGTTAAGTCCAAGACGCTCAAAAATCATGTCTACATGCTGTAAATGGTAGTTGTAATCAAAGCACTCATCTAGCTCTTCCTTCGTTAAATACGATGTAATTTTTTCACTTCCATCGACTAACGTACGGAACTGAACTTGCTCGTCCCACGCCTGCATCGCTAATGGTTGTACGGTATCATACGCTTCCTCACGCACTAACCCTTTATCGATAAGTGCTAATAGGATACGTTGAGAGTAAATTAGACCAAAAGTGCGACCCATATTACGTTTCATGTTTTCAGGGAATACTGTTAAGTTTTTCACAATGTTACCGAAGCGATTTAACATATAGTTAAGTGTAATCGTTGCATCCGGTAAAATAACACGCTCTGCAGATGAATGTGAAATATCACGCTCATGCCATAATGCTACGTTTTCATAAGCTGTTACCATATAGCCACGCATTAAACGTGACATACCAACCATGTTTTCAGATCCGATTGGATTACGTTTATGAGGCATTGCTGATGAGCCTTTTTGTCCTTTTGCAAAGGCTTCCTCAACTTCACGCGTTTCAGATTTTTGCAAGCCACGAATCTCTGTTGCAAATTTCTCAATTGATGTTGCAATTAATGCCAACGCCCCTAAATACTGCGCATGACGATCACGTTGTAATGTTTGTGTTGAAATAGGTGATGCTGTAAGTCCTAATTTATCGCATACATATTGCTCAACTTTAGGATCGATATTGGCATATGTTCCAACTGCTCCAGACATTTTTCCTGTTTCAATTACTTTTGCTGCGGCATCAAAGCGTTCTAGGTTACGCTTCATTTCTTCATACCATAAGCCTAATTTTAAGCCGAAAGTTGTTGGCTCAGCATGAACACCATGTGTACGTCCCATCATAACCGTATGCTTATGCTCTTTTGCTTTTGCTGCAATAATATCAATGAAATTCACGATGTCTTTGCGTAAAATATCATTCGCTTGTTTAATTATATAAGAAAGGGCTGTATCAACTACGTCTGTAGAAGTTAAACCATAGTGCACCCATTTTCGCTCTTCGCCAAGTGTTTCAGACACAGCACGAGTGAATGCTACAACATCATGACGTGTTTCTTGCTCAATCTCTAAAATACGATTCACATCAAATGAAGCATTTTCACGAATTTTAGCTACATCCTCTTTTGGAATGTCTCCAATTTCTGCCCAAGCCTCACATGCTAAAATTTCAACTTCTAGCCAAGCTTGATATTTATTTTGTTCTGTCCAAATTGCGCCCATTTCGGGTCTTGTGTAACGTTCGATCATTGCGTTTCTCCTTCTATTCTGACCAAATGCCAGAACTCTCGATTTGTTGTAGTGTTTCTTCTAAGTTTTTTGTCATAATCGTTACGTGGCCCATCTTACGGTTCACTTTAGCTTCAGCTTTCCCATAAAGATGTATAGACCATTCAGGATATTTAGCAATTGAGTTACTAAGTGGCATGACATGCTGCCCTAAAACATTTACCATAATAGATGGTGCCCAAAGTTGTGGCTTACGTAGTGGCCATCCACAAACAGCGCGAATATGCTGATGGAACTGTGAAACATTACATGCTTCTATTGAATAGTGACCTGAATTATGAGGTCTTGGTGCTAATTCATTAATAACAATTCCACCATCTTCTAATACAAACATTTCTACAGCTAGTGTTCCTACTAAATTTAAGTAATCAGCAATCTTCAAGGCTTCTCGTTCTGCAGCCTGTGCTGTTTCCTCTTTTATACGGGCCGGCACAATCGTTTCATGTAAAATATGATGAACATGAATGTTTTCTCCAACTGGCTGACAATATGATTCACCATTACCGTTTCTTTGGACAATGACAGATACTTCTTTCACAAAAGGCACAAATCCTTCAGCAATACATTGCGAATGAGAGAAAAGCCCTTTTGCTAACGATAGGTCTTCTGCAGATTTTAAAAGCTGCTGCCCTTTGCCATCGTAACCACCTCTTGCAGTTTTGACTATACAAGGATAACCAATCATATCGATATTGGCTACTAATTCCTCATATGTATTCGCAACAATATAAGGTGCTACTGGACAACCAGCGTTCACAATCGCTTCCTTCTCAGTCACACGGTTTTGTGTAATGCGTACTAGCTCTGCCCCCTGCGGAACGTAAGCCATTTGTGTTAAACGTTTTAAGCCATCGTAATCGATATTTTCAAACTCATACGTTATAACGTCACTTACCTCGGCAAGTTCTTCTAAAGCTGCCTCATCATCATAGGGTGCTACAATGCGTATGTCAGCAACCTGTCCACATGGTGAGTCCATCGATGGTTCAAGGACGGCAATTTTAAGGCCTACTTCTTTAGCAGCAAGGGCCATCATACGACCAAGCTGCCCTCCTCCGATAATGCCTATCGTTTGCCCTGGATAAATAATCTTTGTCACACTAAGTCACCTGTGCTTTCCAATACTTGTTGCTTTGTGGCTTCACGTCTAGCATCTAGTTTATTAGCAAGCTCTGCGTCTGTTGTCGACAAAATTTGCGCTGCTAGCAATCCTGCATTAGTCGCTCCTGCTTTGCCAATCGCTACAGTTGCTACAGGTACACCGCCAGGCATTTGAACGATTGATAATAGAGAGTCAAGACCGTTAAGTGCACGAGATTGCACAGGTACACCGATCACTGGTAACGTTGTTTTAGCCGCTACCATTCCAGGTAAATGCGCAGCACCACCTGCACCCGCAATAATTACTTGAATACCTCGCTCACGTGCTGACTCTGCATACTCAAACATTAAATCAGGAGTACGATGTGCAGACACAACCTTTTTCTCGTACGGTACTTGTAATTCATCTAAAATATCACATGCATGTTTCATTGTTTCCCAGTCACTTGAACTACCCATAATGACACCGATTTTCGGATTCATGAATTGTCGCTCCTTTTAAACGATAGAAAAATGATCAAATATTGTGCAAGCCTCTATTCTTCAAATAGCTACTGCAATTCTTTACTTTTTGTACAAAGAAAATCCCCAAATAAACTACTCTCTACCATACACGTGAAAGCAGCTTACTTGAGGACTTATTATGAAAAGAATATGCAAAGGTACATTTCTGTACACAACCTTCTCGTAACATGCCAAAAGTGCTTTCCCGCATAGTCCAGCATTTACGGTGCCGGGTAGAGACACTAGAGCCAATCCTCTAGCATATATGTGGGATTTATTTGTTTTTCCTTCTCATATTTTAACAAGTGATTTCACTATCGTCAATGTAAAAATGCGAACATTTTATTTTAGCTATTTATAAACGTTCGGATTTTAGTCAAATCTACTCGGAATCTTGACAGTGCATCGCTTTAAATTGAATTTTTTGACGTAAATACGTTGGCTCTCCATCGACTAAGTGAAAAATTGGTTCTTCTTTCCTTCCCACTGCCATATAACCATCTCGATGCATTCTTGCCAAACAATCTTCAATCGACTCGTTTTCTTCTACCTCATACCAAATTTGTTTTTTCCCCAAATCTCTTTCTTCCTTTCGATCTTATATCCCAAAAATTTTTCCTCATATGAGTTTCATTATACCTTTAGTATCTATGATTTATTAATAAAATGTTTTTCACCATAGCGTGAGGTTGATTTCCGTTCCGACTGGGCGCGTCTTTATTGTTACTAATCGAAAACAAATTAAAAGAACTGCAGAAAAATAAACGCTACAGTTCTTATTAAGGATTTTGAAATCCGTAGATTCCAATTAAATATGCACCTAGGAAAAGGAACAATAAAAAAGCATTGAGTACAATTAGAACCATTCGAATATCGCCTTTAATGCCCAAAAATGCGCTAATTATCCCTAGTCCCCCTAATACAAGTGGCGTAAATATACTTAAATCGTAGAGGAAATTAAAAAAACTACCATACCATTTTGTTGAGTCATAGCCGAACATAAAAAATGTGATCATTAAGCTCAAGATAGATATTACAGAAAAAATGTTACGTCTCATTTTAGATTCCTCCATTATCAAACCACGATATGTGTTATAGACCTAATCAACCTTGACATGGCAAATAATATTCGTTCGACTTCATTCTTTAAGCAATTGTTTATGGTTCTATATCCAATGTTGAGGTAAGGCACAGTGTGAAGCTTTCCGGAAACGTTCTGACGGCTGCCTCTCCCTATTTCTATTTTTCAGGTGTCCCAGCAAGTTGTAAGAACATCTCTTTATTATGTTCTATTCGTTTGTTCGTTGATTCTATCCATCGCTTTTGTTTCTACGGTCATAATGAGTGTAACTTTCCGATATATTCCTTTGACAGACTGTTATGCCAGCGTTTCGCAAGAGCGTCTGTCCTTTTACATACAGCTTAAATTGTCTGGATACCTCAACAAATATTATTGAATCTATTTTTTTATGTAAATTTTAACATTTAAATAATTATATCATTTTATTATTATGTTATAAAACAAAAAAAGCCGAGGAATGAATCCTCGACTTTTTTAAAGTGCCTAGCGACGTTCTACTCTCACAGGGGGAAGCCCCCAACTACCATCGACGCTAAAGAGCTTAACTTCCGTGTTCG